>JAPYQV010000582.1 GCA_029937205.1 Alphaproteobacteria bacterium | reverse complement strand
ATCTCGAACTGCTCTTCCGAGCCCGGATAAATCGTGAAGCCGATGGCGACGCAGCCGAGACGCAGCGCGTCCTCGACCGACGCGGTCACCGCCTGGTCTTTGCTGACGGCGTGGGAATTGGCGCTGTTGACCTTGAGGATGGTCGGGATGGCGCCGGCAAAACTGTCGGCGCCGGCTTCGATCATGCCGAGCGGGCTGGCGAAAGCGTTGAGGCCGGCGTCGATGGCGAGCTGCCAATGATAATGCGGGTCATAAGCGGCCGGATTGGGCGCAAAACTGCGCGCCGGGCCATGCTCGAAACCCTGGTCGACCGGCAGGATCACCAGTTTGCCGGTGCCGCCCAACCGGCCGTGCATGAGAATGCGCGCCAGATTGCCCTTGGTGCCGGGATTGTCGCTCTCGTAATTGACCAGGATCTTGCGAACGCGCTGGGTAACTTTCATATTTCCGAGCCTTCTTTGTTGAGCGTGCTAACCCTGATTAGCGCAGGGCGGGAGCCATTTCAATCGCCCTGCCGCAAGCCCGTGTTTTTCCTTGTTTTCAAGGCCCGGTGCCGGTCGAAATAAGTGTTGCAGGTAACCTCCGGGTGGGGCGAATCGAGGAGATCGAGGGAATGCGCCGGGATTCCTGCCGGCGCCATTTCGGCGCGGCATTTACGACCGATCTGGCCAAGTTTATCGCGCATGGCGCGCGAGCCTGAGAAGGCGATGCGTTGAAACTCCATGACCATGGCGCGGTGTGCCAACGCCGCATCTCCGCCGCAATCGACAATGACCGAATGTTGGGCCTCCGGGCAGGCTTCGGCGGCGCTGCTGAACAGCGCCTTGAGGAAGCTGAGACCTAAATAATGCGCCGCACCCGGGGCGGAGCGCAACGTGACATATGTAGCGCGCGCATGGGCGGCACTGAGCGCCGCCTCGGCGTGGCCCAGCGTATGGACCAGAATGATGTGCTTATCCGCTTTAGCGCTGATCTTTCAATGCCTCGACACCGGGCAACGCCTTGCCCTCCAACCATTCCAAAAACGCCCCGCCGGCCATAGAGATATAGCTGAAGTCTGCCGTTACCCCGGCATGGCGAAGCGCTGCAACTGTATCGCCGCCGCCGGCCACTGACAACAGGCGACCGTCCCGCGTGCACGCCGCGGCGGCACGGGCAGCGGCGCTGGTGGCGGCGTCGAAAGGCGGTATTTCGAAGGCGCCGAGCGGGCCGTTCCACACCACTGTGCGCGCCGCGCCAATCGCCGCTTCGATCGCCGCGACTGTCTCAGGCCCGAGGTCGAGGATCATGCCGTCAGCCGGAATCTCGTTGATTGGGAATATTTCGCTGGCCGCACCGTGCACGAACTCACGCGCCACCACGCCGTCGCTCGGCAATAGCAGCCGGCAGCCGCCAGCGGCGGCGGCCTTCTCAACCACTTTGTTGGCGGTCTCGAATAGATCCTTCTCACACAGCGATGCACCAACATCGATGCCGCCCGCGTGGAGGAAGGTATTCGCCATGCCGCCGCCAATGACCAACACATCGACACGCTCGATCAGATTGACCAGGAGGTCGATTTTGCTCGAGACCTTGGCGCCGCCGACCACCGCTACAACCGGGTGCTCGGGGGTGAGCAGGGCGCTTTCGAGCGCTTCCAATTCGCCCTGCATCAAGCGCCCGGCGGCGTTCGGCAGGAGATCGGCGACGCCGGTGGTCGAGGCATGGGCGCGGTGCGCCGCCGAAAAAGCGTCATTGACGTAAATATCGCCGAGCGCCGCCAAGGCAGCGGCAAATTCTGGGTCGTTTTTCTCCTCGCCGGGGTGAAAGCGGGTATTTTCCAGCAGCGCCACGTCGCCATCGCCGAGCGCATCGACCACGCGCCGCGCTTCGTCTCCGATGCAATCGGGAACAAATGCGACAGTGCGGCCGCCTAAGGCGGTGCTCAAATAGGGTGCCAGCGGCGCCAGCGACATGGCCGGCACGACGCGGCCCTTGGGCCGGCCAAAATGGCTGAGGACGATAACTTTTGCGCCTTTTTCGGCCAATTCCACCAGGGTTGGCGCGACGTTATCGATTCGGCTGGTGT
>JAPYQV010000050.1 GCA_029937205.1 Alphaproteobacteria bacterium | reverse complement strand
GAACGAGGCCGTGCACACCAACTCGCCTTTCTCGCCGCGGATGGCGTTGCCGTCATCGTCAAACACCTCGACCCGCATGCCGAGGCCGCGTGCCTGCAACTCGCCCGGCCAAACCGGCCCTAGCGGATTGCCAAGGGCAAAGCACGAGACGATATCGGTGCCGCCCGAAATCGAGGCCAAATGCAGGTCCTTTTTGACCTTGGCGTAGACATATTCGAAGCTCTCCGGCGCCAGCGGCGAGCCGGTCGACGTCATGGTGCGCAAATGCGCCAGACGGTGGCTGTTGATCGGCGCCACACCGGCCTTGTTGGCGGCATCGATGAATTTCGCCGAGGTGCCGAAAAGCGTCATCGCCTCGGCATCGGCATAGTCAAAGAGGACATTGCCATCGGGCTGAAAGGGTGCGCCGTCATAGAGTAGCAGGGTCGCCTTGGAGGCCAGGGCGGAGACCAGCCAGTTCCACATCATCCAGCCGCAGGTGGTGAAATAGAAAACTCGATCATTCTCTTTTATATCAGAGTGTAATAGATGCTCTTTCAGGTGTTGAATTAACGTTCCGCCGGCGCCGTGAACGATGCATTTGGGCGCCCCCGTGGTGCCCGAAGAGAACATGCTGAAGAGCGGATGGTTGAACGGCATGGCGGCGAATTCGATTTTCCCGCCCGGCTGTTCGGTGATGACGTCCTGATAATGCTCGGCGTCTGGTAGTCCCGCCAGGCTGGCACGTTCACGGGTGTAGGGAACCAGAATGGTGGATTGCACGCTCGGCAATTGCGCCACGACTTCGCGCAGCTTGTCCAGGCAGTCGATCTCCTTGCCCGCGTAATAATATCCCTCGACCGCAATCAGCGCCTTTGGTTCGATCTGGCCAAAGCGGTCGAGCACACCCTGGGCGCCGAAATCCGGCGAGCACGACGACCACACCGCGCCCAGGCTTGCCGTTGCCAGCATGGCGATGATGGTCTCGGGCATGTTCGGCAGATAGCCCGCAACCCGGTCGCCCGCGCCGATACCGCGCGCCTTAAGGGCTTGAGCAAGGCGCGAGACCCGGTCATGCAGTTCGGCGAAGCTCAAGCGCCGGCGGACCCTTTCTTCGCCCCAAAAAACGATCGCGTCACCATCGTCCCGGCGGCGCAAAAGGTTTTCCGCATAGTTCAGGCGGGCATCGGGAAACCACTCGGCGCCGGGCATTTTATCGCCGTCGATGAGCGTTCGTTCGCCCCGTGTTTCGGCGATAATGCCGGCAAAATCCCACATTGAGAGCCAGAATTTCTCCGGCTCGCGGATTGACCATTCATAGAGCGATTCGAAGTCACCGAAGGCGGCGTCCCATTGTTCGTCCACCTGGGCCATAAATCGGCTCAAGCTGGCTGTCTTTTTCTGTTTTTCACTGGGGCGCCAAAGTGGCTTGCTCACGTTAATTCTCCTGCCGGGCAATTGAGACCGGAGCATATTCCAGGCGCCGCCCGGAATGTCAAAAGTTAGTAATGTCTCGGCTAATAAGCCCGATGCAATGCGGCGCCACGGACAGCAATCATTTTGCCGGCATTGCCGAGAATGGTTTTTTCTCTACGTTCCATTCCCAATTGGCGCTGAACGTCGCCCATCGCGCGAGCTGGGCGCGCTCTGCCAGTTGATGCTGAGATTCGCTGTCTTGGCCGGATTTTCTTGGCAACACAGAATTCCCGAAAATTCTTACAACTAAACTGCGGCAGTATTGTTGGGCTCGGAAGAGTTCTCGCTTATCTCTGAGCGCTCAAGTAAGTAACTAAGTGTATCGCTTCGTATTATAGATAACCCACTTTAACTAAAGGTTTCCTGAACCGACGCCTCGAATGACTGCTCTTGCCGCCACAATTATATTCGCCGCTTTTGTCGGTTTGGTGCCGCTCTCGTTGAGCGCCGCCGCCCCGACGGATGTGGTTGTCATTGCGCCCGGCGAAAATATCCAGGCCGTGGTGAACGCGCATCTGCCCGGTACGAGCTATTTACTGCTTACCGGCATCCACCATCAGCAGAGCGTTGAACCCAAGGACGGTGACAGCTTCACCGGTGAGCGCGTTGCGGCGATGAGCGGCGCGGTAGAGCTGGGGCCGTTCGAGCGCCGCGACCAGCATTGGTCGGCGCCGGCGCCGCGCGCTAGCGCCGCGCCAACGGGGCAATGCGCCGCCGGCCCCGATGGCGCTGATAGCGATTCTTGCAGCTACCTTGAAGATGTGTTCATCGAATCAGAGCCGCTCCGACGGATTACCGATCCGGCTGAGATCGTCCCCGGCACATGGTATTTCGATTATGACGCGGAAATGGTAATTCTCGCCGATGATCCGCGCGGCCTGACGGTCGAAATAAGCGTGTTGCGGCGTGCCTTTGGCGGCGCCGCCCGGAACGTGATTATCTCCGGCCTGGTCATCGAAAAATATGCTTCTCCGGCACAATCCGGTGCCATTCAAGGCGCCGAGAGTTCGGCCTGGACGATCCGCGGCAACGAAATACGGCTCAACCACGGCGCTGGTATTCGCACCGGTACGGCGATGCGGATTGTCGACAATCATATACATGACAACGGGCAAATCGGGCTGGTTGGCATGGGCGATAATATCCAGATCGAAGGCAATATTATCGCGCACAACAACTATGCCGGATTTTCGACGAGTTGGGAGGCGGGCGGCGCGAAACTGGTGAAAACCACCAATCTCGTCTTGCGCGGCAATTGCGTGCACGACAATACCGGCACGGGCCTGTGGACTGATATCAGCAACATCCATTCGCTCATTGAAGGCAACCGGGTGTTCGCCAATTCGAGCGACGGGATTCATCATGAAATCAGCTATGACGCGATGATCCGTAACAACACGGTGTTCGCCAACGGATATGGCTATGATTCCTGGCTGTACGGCGCGCAAATCCTGATCAGCACCTCGCAGAATGTCGAAATTTACGGCAATCATGTGGAAGTGTCGCGCGGCTATGGCGACGGCATCGCCCTGATCCAGCAAGAGCGCGGCGACGGACCGTACGGTGAATGGCGGACAAGCGGTAACCGTGTGCATGGTAATGTCGTCATCTACCACGGTGAAAATGGCATCAGCGGCGCCGTCGGCGACTATAACAATGAAGCGCTGTTTTCCAGCGGTAACCGCTTCGACAACAATAGGTATCAGGCACCGGGTGGCGATCAGCGCCACTGGGCGTGGGGTGAAGAATACCAGCATCGCGCGCGCTACCGCACGTGGCCGGAAATGCGCAATATGGATCAGGAATTGGACGGGCGGCTGCATGTTCTTCAGTCCGAACCGCTTGCTCAAATATGCGAGGGTTTGCTGGCCGGGCCGACAGGCGATCGAGCCGGCGATTAGCAATAATTACCTTTCAAATAAGTAAATTATTGACAGGTGCGGCGATTCGCCTATTTAAAGAGGACGAATTCAGTCCTATATAAGATTCAGTTATGATACGGATCAGTAGAATGGCGGATTACGGCGTGGTCGCGCTCAGTTTTATGGCGCGCGATCCGGACGCCCTTTATAGCGCGGCGCATGTTGCCGAGCGCACCGGCGTGCCGTTGCCGAGTGCCAGCAAACTGTTGAAATTGCTCGTCAAAGGCGGCGTTCTCGTGTCGCGGCGCGGCGCCGCGGGCGGTTACGGTTTGGCGCGCTCGCCAGGCAATATTTCGGTCGCGGACTTGGTTATTGCCGTGGATGGACCGATTGCCCTGGCCGACTGCCTGGACGGAGCGTCGGGAAACGGCTGCGACCTGGAGAGCTTCTGTGCGGTACGTGGCCCCTGGCAAAAGGTAAGCGACGCTATTCGCGTCGCGCTCGAGGAAGTGACGCTGGCGGATATTGCCGATTCATTCCCGGGGCGTGAATTCGCCTCCCGTGATGGTGCGAATGTCACGGTTTCGTCTCCGACAATTAGAAACCTCACAAGTTAGGAACGCGTTAGATGGCATCCTCCACAGAAACCGCCCGGACCGTCCAAGCGCTTGACGAAGAAGGTTACAAATACGGTTTCGTCACCGATATTGAAGCGGATTCCGCGCCGCCCGGTTTGAGCGAGGAAATCGTCCGCTTTATTTCAGCCAAGAAAGAGGAGCCCGAATGGCTTCTCGAATGGCGCCTGCGTGCCTATCACCGCTGGATGGACATGGCTGACGAAACACCCGATTGGGCGCATCTCACCTATCCGGAAATCGACTATCAGGCATCGAGCTATTATTCGGCGCCGATGCGCGATGAGGATCGGCCGCAAAGTTTGGATGAAGTCGATCCGGAGTTGCTCGAGACATATAAGAAGCTCGGCATCCCGCTGCAGGAGCAGGAAATGCTCTCCGGTGTGGCGGTCGATGCGGTGTTCGACAGCGTCTCCGTGGCGACCACCTTCAAATCTAAACTGATGGAAATGGGTATTATCTTTTGCTCGTTCTCCGAAGCGGTGAAAGAGCATCCGGAACTGGTACAGAAATATCTCGGCACCGTGGTGCCCTATGCCGACAATTTTTTTGCCACGCTTAATTCGGCCGTCTTCACCGACGGTTCCTTCGTTTATATCCCGAAGGGGGTGCGCTGCCCGATGGAACTCAGCACCTATTTCCGCATCAACGCCGCCAATACCGGACAGTTCGAACGCACCCTTATCATCGCCGATGAAGGCTCTTATGTGAGCTATCTCGAGGGCTGCACCGCGCCGATGCGGGATGAGAACCAATTGCACGCCGCTGTGGTGGAGTTGATCACGTTCGACGATGCGGAAATCAAATATTCGACGGTGCAAAATTGGTATCCCGGCGACAAGGACGGCAAGGGCGGGATTTTCAATTTCGTCACCAAGCGCGGCGCCTGCCGTGGGCGGAATTCAAAAATCTCCTGGACCCAGGTGGAAACCGGTTCGGCAATTACCTGGAAATATCCGAGCTGTATTCTTCAGGGCGACGGCTCGATCGGCGAGTTTTACTCCATTGCCATCACCAACAATTGTCAGCAGGCCGATACCGGCACCAAGATGATTCATATAGGCAAAAACACCAAGAGCCGCATCATCTCGAAAGGTATTTCGGCTGGCCGCGCCGAGCAGACCTATCGCGGATTGGTGCGGGTCCAAGGTAAGGCGGACAATGCGCGCAACCATACCCAATGCGATTCGCTGCTGATCGGCGATCAATGCGGCGCCCATACCGTGCCTTACGTCGAGACCCGCAACGCATCGGCGCAGCTTGAGCACGAGGCGACCACCTCAAAGATCAGCGAAGAGCAATTGTTCTATTGCCGCCAGCGCGGCATCGCCGAGGAAGAGGCCGTGGCCCTGATTGTCAATGGCTTCTGCCGCGAAGTGTTGCAGGAACTGCCGATGGAATTCGCCGTTGAAGCGCAAAAACTTGTGGCTATTAGTTTGGAAGGAAGCGTTGGTTAATGTTGGAAATAAAGGGGCTCTGCGTATCTGTCGCGGGCAAGAAAATTTTAAAAGGGATCGATCTTTCGGTGCAGGCCGGCGAAGTGCATGCGGTCATGGGGCCGAACGGCTCCGGTAAAAGCACGTTGTCTTACGTGCTCGCGGGACGCGACGGCTATGACGTCACCGCCGGCAGCGTGACCTATCAGGGCCAGGATTTGCTCGCGCTGGAGCCCGAGATGCGCGCCCGCGAGGGCCTCTTTTTGGCCTTCCAGTACCCGGTCGAGATTCCCGGCGTCAGAAGCGCGACATTTTTCAAGACGGCGGTCAATGCGGTGCGCAAGCATCGCGGCGAAAAGGAATATGACGCCATGGAGTTTCTCAAAGTGATGCGCGAGAAACGCGAGGCGCTCGGAATCGATGAAGCGATGATCCGCCGCCCGCTCAATGTCGGCTTTTCCGGCGGTGAGAAAAAGCGCAACGAAGTGTTGCAGATGGCTCTTCTGGAGCCGACGCTCGCGGTGCTCGATGAAACGGATTCCGGTCTCGATATCGATGCACTCAAGATCGCGGCGGCGGGTGTCAACGCGCTGCGTTCGCCCGAGCGCGCCATGATCGTCATCACCCATTATCAGCGCCTCTTGGATTATATCGTGCCCGATTTCGTCCATGTCCTGGCCGACGGCCGGGTGGTGCGTTCGGGCGGCAAGGAATTGGCGCTTGAGCTCGAAGCAAACGGCTATGGCTACATCGTCTCCGGCGCGGAGGCGGCGGCGTAGGATGGCAACCCTCTCTCCCATATCGGCGCGGCGGCCCGGCCGCTCTATCGCGTTGCCCTATGCAGCGAATTTTGACGCGCTGCGCGCCGACTTGCCGGGCGGCGACTTGCCTTGGCTTGCATCCGGGCGGACGGCAGCGATGGCGCGTTTTACCGAGCTCGGCCTGCCCAGCCGAAAGGTCGAGGAATGGAAGTATTCCAACCTTGCGCCATTGGCCAAAACGGATTTTACCGCACCGGCGCAATCTGATGTGGAAGCCGCACGTGCGGAAATCGTCTCGCGATTCACCAGGGAACCGGCGACACATCACCGCCTGATCTTCGTCAACGGCATGCTGGATTCCGAGCTCAGTGACCGGCTCGATCCGGCGGATGGCGTTCGCGTGTTGGGTCTGGTCGATGCCATGGCCGGCGACGCGGCGTTCCTGAAGGGTCATTTGGCGGAAATACCATCGTTTAACGGCAATGCCCTGGCGGCGCTCAATTCGGCATTCAAGTATGACGGCTGCATCGTTGCGTTGGATGCGGATGCGGAAGTGGCGCTTGAACTTCTGTTTGTCGCGGCGCCGAGTGCGGGCATTCCGGCCTATCACCCGCGCGTATCAATTGCCGCCGGCGCCAACAGCCGCTGCGTTCTCCAGGAGCGCCATGTGGCGCTCGGCGAATCTGAATATTGGTCAAATCCGGTTACCACGATCAATCTCGAAAGTGGTGCGACGGTGCGGCATTATAAGCTCCAGGACGAGAGCCTGAACGCGTGGCAAACATCGCTCACCAAGGCGCGTCTGGCGGAAAATGCCGATTACGAGAATTTTATCGTCACCACGGGCGGGCGGTTTGCGCGCAACGAGATTGAAGTAGCGCTGGAAGGCGCCGGCGCGACATGCACGCTCGGTGGCAGTTTCATGCTGGCCGGTAAACAGCACGTCGATAATCGCCTCTATGTCGATCATATCGCGCCGAATTGCACCAGCCGCCAGGTCTATAAGGGCGTGCTGGACGAACGCGCCCATGGCGTGTTCCAGGCCAAAACCATCGTCCAGCGACATGCCCAGAAGAGCGACGGCCACCAGCTCAGCCGTGCGCTTATGCTGTCGCCGAATGCAGTCATGGACGCCAAGCCGGAACTTGAAATCTACGCCGATGATGTGAAGTGCAGCCACGGCGCCACGGTGGGCGAGCTTGATGACGATCAGATGTTTTATCTGCGCGCGCGTGGCATCGATAAAACGGTGGCGCGCGGCCTGTTGATTACGGCGTTCCTGAACGAGCATCTCGAACTGGTCACGGACGACGGCGCGCGGGAGATGCTTGGCGCTGCGGTTTCCCAGTGGCTGGGAGGCCTGGACGTATGAATGCTGTAACCGCAGTGGCCGAAAACACCGCCTATAATGTGGCGCGCTGGCGGGCGGATTTCCCCATCCTGTCTGAGCGCGTTTACGACAAGCCGCTGGTCTTTCTCGACAGCGCCGCGAGCGCGCAAAAGCCGCAAGGCGTGATCGATGCGATGCGCTATTGCTATGAGCACGAATACGCCAATATCCATCGCGGCGTTTACTGGTTGAGCCAGAAATCAACGCAGGCCTATGAGGATACGCGGGTCAAGGTTCAGCACTTTATCAATGCGGCTTCGGAAAAGGAAATCATCTTCACCAAGGGCACGACCGAGGCGATCAATCTGGTGGCGTCGAGCTATGGCGGCAGTGAGCTTCAGGCCGGCGACGAAATTATCCTTTCCCATCTCGAGCACCACGCCAACATCGTGCCGTGGCAGCTTCTGCGCCAGCGCATCGGCATCGAGATCAAAGTGGCGCCGATTGACGATCAGGGAAATTTCCTGCTCGGGGAATTCGAGAAACTGTTGAGCCACCGTACCCGCCTGGTTGCCATCACCCATGGCTCGAATGCGCTCGGCACCATCCCACCAGTCGCCGAGATTATCCGCCTGGCCCACGCCCAAGGCGCCTTGGCGTTGCTCGATGGCGCCCAGGCCGTGGTGCATGGCCCGGTCGATGTGCAGGCGCTGGGTGTGGATTTCTACGCCTTCTCCGGCCACAAGCTCTATGGGCCGAGCGGCATCGGTGTGCTCTATGGCAAGGCCGACCTGCTCGACGCCATGCCGCCCTATCAGGGTGGCGGCGATATGATCCGCCGCGTGACGTTTGAGAAAACCACCTTCGCCGATATACCCGGACGCTTCGAAGCCGGCACGCCGCATATCGCCGGCGCCTACGGTCTCTCGGCGGCAATCGACTATGTCTCTAACATCGGCATGGACGCCATTGCCGCGCATGAGCAGGAATTGCTGCGCTATGCCACCGGACGCCTACAGGAAATAAATTCGCTCCGCCTCATCGGCACTGCGGACAACAAGGCCGGCATCGTGTCGTTTGAACTCGATGGCGTGCATGCCCACGATATCGGCACCATCCTCGACCGCGAAGGTATTGCGGTGCGCGTCGGCCATCATTGCGCCCAGCCCCTGATGGACCGCTTCAACATCGCCGGCACGGTGCGTGCGTCGTTCGGGCTCTACAACAACGAGGCGGATATCGATGCCCTGGTGGCGTCGCTCGGCGCCGTACGGGAGATATTTGACTGATGTCGGCACTGCGCGAACTCTATCAGGAAGTGATCCTCGATCACGGCAAGACTCCGCGTAATTTCGGCAAGCCCGACAGCGCGACCTGTGAATCGAACGGCCACAATCCGCTGTGCGGCGATACGGTCACGATCTATTTGACGGTCAAGGATAACATTGTCGAAGACGTTGGCTTTGAGGGGCGCGGCTGCGCCATCTCGATTGCGTCGGCCTCGATGATGACCGAAATCCTGCGCGGCAAAAACGTTGACGAAATCCGCGATATGTTCGAGCGCTTCCACCATTTGGTGACGGCAGACGAAGCGGCCTGCGACGGCGGCTTTGACGGCGAAGATTTCGAAAAACTTATGGTGCTTTCGGGCGTTAAGGAATTTCCCATGCGCGTCAAATGCGCAACCCTCGCCTGGCACACCATGCAAGCTGCGCTGAAGGGCAATGATCAAGAGGTCACAACGGAATGATGAACCTATTCAAACGCAAGAAACCGGCTGAGCCGGAAGCGAAAGCGAAAGTAGTGGCTGCCGAGCCGGCCCCGGAGCCTTTGCCCGAACCTGTGCCCGAACCTGTGCCCGAGCCTTTACCCGAGCCTGTGCCCGAGCCCGCTCCTGAGCCTGTTCCCGAGCAGAGCGCTGACTACCAGCCATGGGATCCGGAAGGCGCGCCGCCGGAGCTCGTTATGGAAGAGCCGAAGGCCGATGCGACGGAGCTCGAAGCAATCGCCAATGCCGGAACCATTGATGAGCAAATCGTCGCGGCGCTGAAGAAGGTTTACGACCCTGAAATACCGGTCGACATATACGAAATGGGATTGATCTACGGCGTCGATGTGTCCGAGGAAAAAGACGTCGCCATCCAGATGACCTTGACCTCGCCGGGCTGCCCGGTGGCCGGGCAAATGCCGGGCATGGTCGAGCACGCGGTGCATAGTTTTGTCGAAGGCGTGCGCGACGTGGAAGTGGAGATCGTATGGGATCCACCGTGGACACCAGACCGCATGTCCGAAGCAGCGCAACTTGAACTTGGTTTCATGTGAAACGAGTGGAGAATTAATCGTGGCGAACAGCATATTGACCTTAACCGAATCCGCCGTGTCGCGGGTGCGCCGTATCATGGAACTGCGTGATGAGGAGCCGCCGGCAATCGGCGTGCGGATCGGCGTGCGCAATGCCGGCTGTTCCGGCATGACCTACAGCATGGATTACGCCACGGAAGTGAGCGAGATGGACGAAGTGATCGACGCGGGCGACGTGAAAGTGATGGTCGATCCGGCGGCGATCATGTTCCTGATCGGCACCGAGCTCGATTACAGGGAAGAAAAACTGTCTTCCGGCTTCGTTTTCAACAACCCGAACGTGACATCGACCTGCGGCTGCGGCGAGAGCTTCACGGTTAACTGAAGATTAAGCATTCGACACAATTATGTGATGGCGTCTTAAATTTCGCTTAAGCGTGATGGGAGAGAATGGGGTCATGATTATCGCCTTCCATGCACTCGTCCGCCGCGCCGCCATGGCGCCGTTAACCGTCCTTGCTTACGGCGCGGTGCTGATTGGGCTGACCTGGGTAACGGCGGTGGAATCGGTTTGTTCGGCGCGCCGCATGATCGGCTTCGAGCCGAAGACACATCTGCGCATGCGGCGCGATATATCCTCGGCCACGCCGCCCATTCAGACGCTGTAATACATCTGGTATTCGATCGGATGGGGCGTCATCTCGAATTTCTGTACTTCCTCTGCCTTAAGTTCGATATAGCCGTCGATCAGATCGTCGGAGAAGACCTCGCCCTTTTTGAGGAAGGCCCGGTCGCCGTCGAGTGATTCGAGCGCCTGATGTAGGCTGCGGCACACCGTCGCCACGCCTTTGAGTTCCTCCGGCGGCAGGTCGTAGAGATTCTTGTCCATCGCATCGCCCGGATGAATCTTGTTCTCGATGCCGTCGATGCCGGCCATAAGCATGGCGGCAAAGGCGAGATAGGGATTGGCCGTCGGGTCCGGAAAGCGCACTTCGATACGCTTGCCGGCCGGTGACGCGGCGTAGGGGATGCGGCACGACGCCGAGCGGTTGCGCGCCGAATAGGCGAGCAGC
>JAPYQV010000581.1 GCA_029937205.1 Alphaproteobacteria bacterium | reverse complement strand
TCAGCGAAGTGGTCAACGGGCCACTCGATCTTGATATTTCTCTTCGCGGTGCGGGACGTTCGCCGCATGAAATAGCCAGCAGTTTGAATGGCCGGGTCGATATGTTGATCGGCGCCGGGACAATTCCCAACGAGTATGTCTATCTTATTGCCGCCGATTTGTTGCGCTTTGTCGTGCCGGGCAGCGAAGAGACCGACGGCGCGCGGCTCAACTGTTTCGTCGCCCGCTTTGCGGTAACCGACGGCGTGGCCGTTAATGAGGCGCTATTGCTCGATACGGCGCTTACCACGACGGCCGGCAAGGGGCAGATCGATCTCGGTCGCGAAATCGCCGATCTCACGATTGTGCCGCGGCCGAAAGACCCGGCATTGTTCAGCTTGGCGATCCCAATTTTGATCGATGGGCCGCTTACCAACCTCAGCTATGATCTGAGAAAAGAAGATGCGCTGCTTGGCCTTGCCGGCAGTGTCCTGGGTTATGCGCTGCTCGGGCCGTTTGGCATTTTGATCCCACTGGTCAGCGCCGGAACGGGAGATGAAAACCCTTGCGTGACTGCCCTTGAACAACCTGCCGAAGAGGCCCGGCCGGCCGGCCAACCACCGGAGACGCCCGAGGAGGCGGTCGACGATATCGTCGAAGACATCATGGGTATTTTCGACTGAAATGGTGAAAAAGCGGGTCTATAAGAATGCCGCGGTCGAACCATGCGACGGTGGCTTTACGGTTGAATTGGATGGTCATGCCGTCAAGACGCCGGCGAAGCAACGCCTTGTGATTGCCAGTGAGGCATTGGCCGTATCGGTGGCACAAGAATGGCGCGCGCAGGGCGAGGAAATCCGTCACGAGACCATGCCCAATACGCGATATGTTTGTACGGCGCTTGATCGCGTCATGCCACAACGCGGCGAGGTGATAGACGAAACGGTTAGATTCGCCGAGACCGACCTGTTGTGTTACCGCGCCGAAGCGCCGCGTGAATTGGCCAAGCGTCAAATTGCCGCCTGGCAGCCTCTGCTCGAATGGGCCGGCACGCGCTATGACGCCCGGCTTGAGACGACGACAGGTGTGATCGCGATCGATCAGGACCGCACTGTGTTGAAGCGCTTGCGCGGCGCTGTCGAGGCGGAAAGTGACCTCACCTTGACCGGCCTTCATATCGCGACGTCGATCAGCGGATCGTTGATCGTTGCATTGGCGCTGATGGAAGGCGAAATAGATGCCGAGCAGGCGTCGGCGATCTCGCATATCGAGGAGCACTGGCAGATCGAACGGTGGGGCGAGGATGAGGATTTGACCGAGCGTCTTCAAAATTTGAAGCGGGAAATGTCGGATGCGCATCAATTCATCTTGTTATCGCGAACTTGACGGCAATCGCGCGGAGACGCGGCTTACGGTATAAAATGCGCTCAACAGCCGCGATTCGCGGCGCAAGTTGGCACGCGGTAGGGGACAGCAATGCAGGATATACTCCGGCAACTGGAAGAGAAACGGGCGGCAGCACGCCTCGGCGGTGGCGAAAAGCGCATCGCGGCCCAGCATAAGAAGGGCAAGCTCACGGCGCGCGAGCGCCTGGAGCTGTTGCTCGATAGCGGCTCGTTCGAGGAATACGACATGTTCGTCGAGCATCGCTGTAATGATTTTGGCATGGCGGAAAATGTCGTGCCCGGTGACGGCGTGGTTACCGGCCATGGCACCGTCAACGGCCGCCTGGTGTTCGTTTTCAGCCAGGATTTTACCGTCTTCGGCGGCTCTCTCAGCGAAGCCCATGCCGAGAAAATATGCAAGATCATGGATCAGGCGATGAAAGTCGGCGCGCCGGTGATCGGCATCAATGATTCGGGCGGAGCGCGTATCCATGAGGGCGTGGCTTCGCTCGGCGGTTATGCCGAGGTGTTTCAGCGCAATGTTTTGGCGTCCGGCGTGGTGCCGCAGATATCCGTCGTCATGGGGCCGTGCGCCGGCGGTGCGGTCTATTCGCCGGCCATGACCGATTTCATCTTCATGGTCGAAAACAGCTCCTACATGTTCGTCACTGGCCCCGATGTGGTGAAGACCGTGACCCATGAGCAGGTGAGCCATGAGG
>JAPYQV010000049.1 GCA_029937205.1 Alphaproteobacteria bacterium | reverse complement strand
CCGCGAGAGCCGTCGCCAGATTGATCGCCGTTGTCGTTTTGCCAACGCCGCCTTTCTGATTGGCGACCGCGATAACCTGGCCACAGAGCCGTTCGTCTAGCCGTTCGTCTAGCCGTTCGTCTAACCGCTCGGGGCCTTGCGTGACAGAAATTCCTGCAACCCGGTCCATATTATTTCTCCACTCCAATGCCACCATTCTTGTCGCGGCGCCAAATGTTGCTTAGCTTGAGGATGGCGCCGCTCGGGTCAGATTTGCTGGGCAATTGTTCAAGACTGAATTGCCAATTATTTTGTGCACTACACAATTCCTCATCGACTCGCGAGCCCTTGTGAAAGATACAACATGTTCGGTCATACACTAATGGATAAACTATATCTAGCAATTTATCTAATCGTGTGACGGCCCTGGCCGTAATTATTTCAGCTTTTGGCAGTTTCGGTGACGATTTTACCCCCTCATTTCCCAGGCGCGTATTGTGTACTGTGACGGAACATCCGGTTTTTCTGGCAACTTCCTGCAGAAAAACACATTTTCGTTCGTTTGACTCGATTAGGTAAATATTTCGCAGGCCCATGATGGCCAGCACCATTCCGGGAAATCCGGCGCCGCTGCCGACATCGACCAGCGCCCCATCATAGGCCGGAATTATTTCGCGCAGCTGCGCCGAATCAGCGATATGGCGGCGCCACAGATTTTTAAGCGAATCCTTTGAAACCAGATTAACCCGCGGGTTCCACTGAATCAGTAATCCGGCAAAGAGTTCGAGTTTATCCAATGTTTCACGTGAAACATTGGTCTCACGGGCGAACTCCAATGACTCAGAATTAGACATATCAACGCCGTTCCATCATGCAATGTTTCACGTGAAACACCCTAGCGAGAAACCGGCCAAAGTGGAACCTCGAAGGCGGGAATACTAGGCGAAGTCGCCCGATTCCGCCTGTACCAGAGCCGGCTGCGGAACGTTGCGCCGCTTGACGTGGCGCAACAATGCCGAAATTGCCGCCGGCGTAACACCTGAAATACGTGACGCGGCGCCCAGGGTCGAAGGCGCATATTGCTGCAATTTATGCCGTGCTTCGGTGGAAAGACCGCCGATATTTCCGTAATCCAACCCGGCCGGAAGGAGCAACTCTTCGTCTCTGCGAAAGGCGTCTATGTCGGCGGCCTGACGTTGCAAATAACTTTCGTAGCGTGCTTCAATCTCAATCTGAGTATAGATTTCATCATCGAGCGATGTCAGTTCCGGCCATATTCGATTGAGGTCGATCCGGTCGATATCTGGAAACGACATAAGCTCCAACGCCGTGCGAACCACGCCATCATGCTTGATATTCATACTATATCTGGCGAGTTCGTTCGGGCTTGCGCGTAATGTCCGAAGCAACTGCCTGGCCGCGGCCAATTGCGATTTCTTGCGGTTAAATGCCTGCGCTCTCTCGGCACCGGCGCAGCCAATATCAATCGCCTTCTCAGTCAATCGCTGATCCGCATTGTCAGGCCTCAACATCAGCCGATACTCAGAGCGCGAGGTGAACATTCTGTACGGTTCGGTTGCGCCTTGAGTGGTAAGATCATCGATCATAACACCGATAAATCCATCCGCTCGGTCCAAAACAAACGGGTCCGGATTACCGCTCGCCGACAATGCGGCGTTTATACCAGCGATGATACCTTGCGCGGCGGCCTCTTCATAACCGGTGGTTCCGTTGATCTGACCGGCCAAAAACAGACCTGTTATCCGATTTGTTTGTAGGCTCGGCTGCAATTCCCTCGGATCGACAAAATCATATTCGATCGCATATCCCGGGCGGATGATCTCCACATTCTCCAGCCCGGCGATGGTGCGAACCATAGCCAATTGCACATCCGCCGGCAGAGATGTGGAAATCCCGTTCGGGTAGATTGTATGGTCTTCCAATCCCTCGGGTTCGAGAAATATCTGGTGAGAAATTCGATCCGGGAATCTTTCGACCTTATCTTCGATAGAAGGACAATAGCGCGGCCCTGCACCGGTAATGCCACCCGAAAACAGTGCAGATTTCTTGAGATTTTTACGAATCAGATCATGACTAGTGCCATTTGTAGCGGTAATGAAGCAATCGATTTGCCGCTGGTTAATATGCTCGGTGAGATAGGAGAATGGCCGGGGCGGGTTGTCGCCAGGCTGGCGCTGCAGGCCGCCAAAATCAATTGTTCTGCCGTCCAATCGCGGCGGCGTTCCGGTTTTTAGCCGTCCCAGTTCAAACCCGGCACGCTGCAACATCTTCGACAGCCCGGCAGCCGCCGGATCGCCGGCTCGACCGGCAGAAACCCTATCCGAACCGATATGAATCACGCCGCGCAAAAAGGTGCCGGTGGTGAGGACAATATTATCCGAATGAATTGTTTTGCCCTGGGCCGTAACCACACCGGTTACCGCTGAATCGCCACGCAACACCATGTCCTCGACGGCTTCGGCCCGGATGGTGAGATTTTCCTGTGTGGACAGTTCGGCCTGCATGGCGGCGCGATAAAGAGCCCTGTCCTGCTGAGCACGCGGCCCGCGCACGGCTGGCCCTTTGCTGCGGTTCAATACGCGAAACTGGATGCCCCCTTTGTCTGCCACGCGCGCCATAAGACCGTCGAGCGCATCAACTTCACGCACAAGCGTGCCTTTGGCCAATCCACCGATAGCGGGATTGCACGACATTTCGCCGATTGTCTCGACCTTATGGGTCAGCAACAACGTATCGGCGCCAAGGCGCGCGGCAGCAGCGGCGGCCTCGCAGCCCGCATGGCCACCACCAATAACGATCACGTCATATTTATTGTTGTTTACGGTCATGATTCTATTTCACTAAATAAAACATCATATCGTGATGTCAAAAACCTATTTCCCAATACAGAAATCGCGAAAAATGATGTCCAGCACATTCTCAATATCCACCCGCCCGGTAATCCGTCCAAGCGCATCCGCCGCGAGCCGCAATTCCTCGGCAGCCAGTTCGTGCCCGGCATCGATATCATATCTTTCCAGCGCCGCCAGACAATTTTCCAGCGCATGACGATGCCGTGTGCGTGTGAGTATTGGCGACGCTGAGGGACGATAGCGAGTCTCCAGAAACAACCTAATGCTCTCGAGCAACCTATCAAGCCCTTCACCTGTCTTACAGGATATTTTCATGGCTGTGCAGCCCGCAATCGATACTTTTCCTTCGTTGCCTAGCAACAAATCACTTTTGTTTAAAACCACAAGCGTATTTTCATCAACCAATGTCTCAGCATCTTCTGAAACTTGCGGCCAGCAGGCGCCATCGAACATTACCAATTTAAGATCCGCCTCAGCGGCTTTGGCACGGGCGCGGCGGATACCTTCCGCCTCCACGTTGCTTGTCGCGCCGCGCAATCCAGCAGTATCGGCCACGCTGAGCGGCCAACCGCCGAGATCCATGCGCACCTCGATCACATCCCGCGTGGTGCCACCCTCGGCGTCGACAATGGCCGCATCACGTCCGGCTAAACAGTTGATAAGGCTAGATTTTCCAGCATTTACCGGGCCCAGGACCGCTATCTGAATGCCCTCGCGCAAACGCTCCCCCAAGCCACCATCGCTGAGGTGGCGTGTGATTTCGCTGCGAATGCGATCAATCTCCCGGGATACCGGATCGAGTAAATCCGCCGGTAACTCCTGGTCGGAAAAATCAATGCTAGATTCAACTAATGCACGATTATCCAATAATCTTTGTCGCCAGCCATCGTAAAGCGCCGCGAGCGCGCCGCCACTTTGGCGCAGCGCCTGGCGCCGTTGAATATCGGTCTCCGCATCGACCAGGTCGGCGATGCCCTCAGCGGCGGTTAAGTCGAGCTTGCCGTGCTCAAAGGCACGGCGCGAGAACTCGCCCGCCTCGGCGGGGCGAAACCCGGCCATGCCGCCGAGCGCCGCCATCAAAGCCGAAAGAGTGGCGCGGCCGCCATGCAGGTGGAATTCCGCCATGTCCTCGCCGCTAAAGCTGTTCGGGCCGGGAAACCACAGCACCAGCGCGCGGTCAATTTCCTCTCCGGTTTCCTTTTCGACAAGCCGCCGCAGGGCGGCCTGGCGGGGTGCCGGCAAGGCATCTCCGGTCAGGCTGCGTACGGCCCCGGCTGCCCCATCGCCGGATACCCGCACCACCGCCACGGCAGCTTTTCCCGGCGCGCTGGCGAGAGCAAATATGGTGTCGTCGAAACGCATCTGGCGAAGTGCCTCGTCATTCTAAATTAATCTAAGGGAGCCGATAAGGCATCCACCAAGGGACTCCGTCGGCCGCCGCCGCGCCGGATAGCGCCTATTCTGCTACGCGGCCGATTTTGCCGTTAATGCGCGCCTCGTCGGGCTCGCTTTGCTCCGGGTGCAACATCAGGCGCTCGACCTGTTCGCCTTTCAGAATACGGCGTTCAAGGATTTCGTCCAAATCCTCTGTGGTCCGGTAGGTATACCAATCGCCCTCCGGATAGATCACCATGGTCGGGCCGAGTTCGCATCGGTCGAGGCATTGCGACGCGTTGATGCGCACACCCTCGATGCCCAGCATCTTGACCCGCGCCTTCAAATGGCCGCGCAGTTTACTCGCACCATGACTCTCGCAGCAACCACGGCTATGACCGTCCGCCCGCTTGTTGATGCAGCAAAAAACGTGGCTACGGTAAAACGGTCGCGCGGCGCTCACCTATCGTCCTCTTTTGGCTTTGCCGAGCCAGTGAATCCGGCCCAAAATGTTTTTTGCAGCTCTTCCAGGCTCTTCACCCCACCCGGCAGCCAGCCTTTCAACAGCTCGGCGGCGTCAACCTCGCCAACCGCCTCGCGCATACGCTCGGCCATGGCGTCCATGGCCGCCTGTTGCGCCTTGCCGAGGTCCGGCAGGCCGAAAAAGGCGCGCGCCTCTTCCGGTGTGCAATCAATATCAATGGTCAGTTTCATGACGTTTCCCCAAAACAGCGCAGTTCAACTGGCTTGAGCGCATATTCCATATATATTCACGTTTGGATGCGGCTGCAATAAAACCAACTTGAAAACCAATTTGGCAGGGAACGAATGAGCGGAAATTTACTGGGCGAAGAATCCAGCCCCTACTTGCAGCAACACCGCGACAATCCCGTGCATTGGCGCGCCTGGGGGCCGGACGCCTTGGCCGAAGCCAAACAGGCCGGCAAGCCAATCCTGCTCTCCGTCGGCTATTCGTCATGCCACTGGTGCCACGTTATGGCGCATGAAAGTTTTGAGCACAACGAGACCGCCGAGCTGATGAACGAGCTGTTCGTCAACATCAAAGTCGATCGCGAGGAGCGCCCCGATCTTGACGCCATCTATCAGCGCGCCATTTCGCTGATGGGGCAGCAGGGCGGCTGGCCGCTCACCATGTTTCTCACCCCCGACGGCGAGCCGTTCTGGGGCGGCACCTATTTCCCGCGCGACGCAAAATATGGCCGGCCGGGCTTTCGCGATGTGCTCAGGCAAATCCACGGCGCCTTTGTGAACGAGCCCGAAGCGGTGCGCAAGAACCAGACCAACATGGTTGATGCCTTGCGCAAACTAGCGGACAACAATCCGGGCGGCGATATCGAGGAAAAGCAGATCGAGAATATCGGCCAGACCCTGTTGCGCGAGGTCGATCCGCGCCACGGCGGCATTGGCGGCGCGCCGAAATTTCCCCAGGTGCCGATCCTCGACCTGCTGTGGCGCAACCATAAGCGCACCGGCTCCGAACTGATGCGCACCGCCGTCATACTGTCGGCGCGGCAGATGAGCGAAGGCGGCATATACGACCATCTCGGCGGCGGCTATTCGCGCTACTCCACCGACGAGCGCTGGCTGGTGCCGCATTTCGAAAAAATGCTCTACGACAATGCGCAGATTCTCGAATTGCTGTGCCATCTCTGGCAGGACACGCGCGAGCCGCTCTTCAAACAGCGCGCTGAAGAGACGGTGGAATGGCTGTTGCGTGAAATGCTGACCGGGGAGGGCGCCTTCGCCAGCGCCTACGATGCCGATTCGGAAGGTGAGGAGGGGCGCTTTTACGTCTGGCAGGAAAGCGAAATCGATAGCCTGCTCGGCGCCGATGCCGAGGCATTTAAATCCGTCTATGATGTCACCCCGCACGGTAATTTCGAAGGCAGCACCATACTCAACCGCCTCGGCCGCGCGCCCGAGGGCGGCATGCCGGACGAGGCCATATTGAGGCCGCTGCGTGAGACGCTCTTGGCCGTGCGCATCAAACGCGAGTGGCCGAGCTGGGACGATAAGGTGCTGGCCGATTGGAACGGCATGATGATTTCGGCACTGGCCTTGGCCGCCGCTGTCTTCGAGCGGCCCGATTGGTTGGCCGCGGCGCGCCGCGCCTGGGATTATATCACCGGTGATATGGCACAGGGGACGCGCCTCTGCCACTCGGCCCGTCACGGTCAAGTCAAGAAGGTCGAATTCCTCGACGATTACGCCGAAATGTCGCGCGCCGCGCTGATGATGTACGAGGTCAGCGGCGAGCCGCTCTTCCTCGAGCGCGCCCGGGCCTGGGTGCAAATTCTCGACAGCGATTTCTGGGACGCGGACGAGGGCGGCTATTTCTACAGCCCCGAGAGCGGTGAAAAATTGATCGCCCGCAGCAAGCCGGTGCATGACAACGCCACGCCGTCGGGCAACGGCACCCTGGTCGGTGTGCTCGCTAGGCTCTATCATCTGACCGCCGAGGATGCCTATCTCGAACGCGCCAATGATCTGGTGCGTGCCTTCTCCGGTGAAATCGGCGAACGCTTCGCGCCGATCCCGACCCTGATCAACAATTCCGATCTGCTGCACAGCGCCCTGCAGATCGTCATCGTCGGCAAGCGCGGCGAGGCCGAAACCGACGCCATGATTCGCACTGTGTTCTCGCTCAGTTTGCCCAATCGGGTACTCAACATCATCGCGCCGGACGCCACCTTACCGCCCGGTCATCCGGCCGCAGGCAAAGACCAACAAGAAGGTAAGGCGACCGCCTTTCTATGTGTCGGACCGACATGTTCGCTGCCGGTCTGCGAAGCGGCGGCGCTGCGCACCCTGTTGCAGGACGCGCTCGAGCCGGGCGATCAGGCGCCGACGGAGGAAAGTTCATGAACGGGTTTGCCCGCCATCATATCGAGACACCCATCGGCCCGCTCACCATCGAGGTCGACGATGATGCCCTGACGCTGCTTGAATTCGGTGCCATCGGCAAGGCGACGCCGGGCGGCCCGGCACGCGGCGTCGGCGCAGAAACGGCGCGCCAGCTCGCGGCTTATTTCGCCGGCAAGCTCAGACAATTCGATCTGCCGCTGCGCGCCGAAGGGACGCCGTTCCGGAAAAAGGTCTGGCAGGCATTGCGCGCCGTGCCTTACGGCCAAACCCGCAGCTACGGCGAAATCGCCCACGCTGTCGATTCCGCGCCGCGCGCCGTCGGCGGCGCCTGCGGCGCCAACCCGATCGCCATCATCGTACCGTGCCACCGCATTGTCGGTGCCGGCGGCTGGATCGGCGGCTTCTCGGGCGGCGACGGCTGTGCCACAAAAAATATACTGCTCGAACATGAAACGCCGGAGCGCCGGCTCGCGCTCTAAAGAACAACACAGAAGGGAACAAAAAAATGCCGGGCAAAATGATCAATATCGCCGCGCCGGACGGCGGAACATTTCAAGGCTTTCTCGCAACGCCTGAATCGGGCAGCGGTGCCGGCGTCATCGTCTTGCAGGAAATATTCGGCATCAATTATTTCATGCGCGAAACCTGCCACCGCTTGGCGGCGCAGGGTTACATGGCGCTGTGCCCCGATCTGTTCTGGCGCCAGGAGCCTGGCATCGAGCTCTCCGACATGACCGAAGGCGAATGGGGCCGGGCTTTCGCCCTCTATCAGGGCTTCGACATGGACAAGGGCGTGGCCGATGCCGGCGCCGCGCTCGAACAATTGCGCGGCACGGTCGGCTGCTCCGGCAAGGTCGGCGCGGTCGGCTATTGCCTCGGCGGCATGCTGGCCTATCTGGTCGCGGCGCGCACCATGGCCGATGCCAGCGTCGGCTATTACGGCGTCGGTATGCAGGACGCGCTCGGCGAGGCGAACAAAATAGCAGCGCCACACATGATGCATTTGGCCGAGCTCGATCAATTCTGCCCGCCGGAAGCGCAAAGCGCCATCAAGGACGGGCTTGCTGGAAATACCCGTGTAACAATTCACTCATACAAAAATGTCGACCACGCCTTCGCCCGCACCGGCGGCGAACATTTCGACGGCGCGGCCGCCACCGAGGCCAATACACGAACATCCGAATTTTTCGCTCAACACCTCGCATAGGAGGCGGAACGGACGTATTTCACCAGGCGTCAGGCTGCCAGCTTTCAATCGCTGCTATTGACGCGCAATATCCGGGCCGTCGGCCATGCGGTACAAAGAACAATCGCGGCCGCTTATTGCCGAATGGTTCTGCGCGTCCCTCGCGAATCAATCAACGTTACTTTCTGTCTTTGCTAAGGCACTTTGAAGCTGTTCGATCTTGAGGTTACGGGACTTGAGTTCGTTGCGCAGCTGTGCCCGGCCGGCGTTCAAATCCACCAGCCGCGCGCGGCATGCCGAAACAATTGGATCGAATGCTATCGCCGCTTTGTCGAACTCATCCCGCACAGCGTCTATTTCCGGGAAAATGTTCGATTTGCTACCCTGCGAAGATAAAACTAACGCCTTATAAGTGCGCTTCACCCAATCGGAAATATCGGCGCGTGCCCCGAAGTCGCGGTGGCTGAAGACGTGGTGTCTGAGTTCGGCTGAGAGAAATTCATCGACCCTGTTTTTGGCGTCCTCGGGGCGTATCGGCCATTGGATTTGTAAATCACCGGCAATTTTGGTGACGGTTCCAACCCAGTCATCAACGAGCGTTTCATAGCTGATGAAGGAACGCTTGTAAGAGCGTGTTTCCCTCTCGGCATCGATGACGTGGCGCAGCCAAAGTAATAGCGATCGGGCGGGGACAAACCCATTTCGCTTCCGGAGGGAAACGGCTACCTCCAGAGGATTGCGAATGGGTATTACAAAGCAGGGCTCCACTTCAAATTTATCAAGGATCGCCAGCCACAATGGTATCAATCGGCAAATACGTGGATCTTTCAAAACGAAAAGACGTGATTCAGAAAAATCCCGGCGCAAGATTCCCAAGATCTTGGCTTGGTATTGTTTGGCCGTGTCCGAGTTGAAGCGAGATTTTGCAATCGCCGAGTGATCGGCCCAATCTGACTCGACCGCGGCCAAAAACGCGTTGTGTAATTCTATCAATTCACTGGATTCCCACAAGCCTGACGCATTAACCCCAGAAGCAGACATGAGTTCTCTCGGCAAATCCGCACCAAGCAGATTGAGCACCCGGGTCGTGGCTGACGTACCACTACGATGCATCCCGGCAACGACAAGCGCGTGCCGCTTCGAACTTTCTGCCATGAGCCTATCCTCGTCCCGGTCAGACCGCCGTCAGTATTTAAGCATGCATAAACACTAAGTCTAGATTGGGCGTTCCCGCGAGAAGTTGTCGTGCGCTAAGAACCAAGCGTCCAGGTTAACAATAAACATGGCGCATGCAGCCTCGCCAACGTTGCAGACATTCGGCTGTCTCAAGTGTTTTAATATACAGATATTAGAGGCGTCTATCCGGCCCATTGGTCAGAGTTACTATTGGACGAATCGACTGGAATAATGCGACGAATTGATTTCATGATCGCCGGTGTCCAAAAGAGCGGTACGACCGCGCTTTACACATTCTTGTCTCAACATCCCAAAATCTTCCTACCGGCGGAGAAAGAGCTACACTTTTTCGACAATGAGCGTCTGGCATGGAATCGCCCCGATTATTCATCACTTCGCCAGCACTTCTCAGCATGTCCGGACGGGTGCATAGCAGGCGAAGCAACGCCCATCTACACCTATTGGCGGCCGGCTGCCCTTCGGATTCAACGCTACAACCCCGAGATTCGTTTGATCGTGATGTTCCGCAATCCGGTCGAGCGCGCCTATTCGCATTGGCGTATGGAAGTTTCGCGGGGCAACGATGATTTGGATTTTGGCGAAGCGATTCGAGACGGCAGGCGGAGAGTCATAATGAACGCAGAGGTTTCGGGTTGTCATCGCATCTTTAGCTACGTCGAGCGAGGCTTCTACGCTGAGCAAATTCAGCGCCTGCTATCGCTGTTTGCACCGGACCATCTGCTCTTCGTGAGGACCGAGGATTTCTGGAATCGCCACACCGAGACTCTGGGGTGTGTTTGCGATTTTCTCGGCGTCGACAGATTTGCGGAATTTCCAAAGCAATCGTATGTCGTGCCGATGGAAAATAGTGACCCGCGTACGCTTTCTCCCGAAGATCGAACCTATCTCCTCGATCTCTACAGCGACGATATCAAACATGCGCAACGCTTGACCGGCCTCGATCTCTCTGCCTGGATTGCATAGAGTCGATTGTAAGTTCGCCCGTGCCGGCTGCGAGCGATTCGATGTCGCGGCAACAGAGCCAGCAAATACCCGCACCGCCGATTTTTTCGCCCGAACCTTGTGTAGGCGCAGCTAAATTACGAACAGCGCTTCGGGAAGGACGACGTTATGGTCGCCCAAATCAACACGGCGGCCTTACAAGGCATCGAAGCGCGCTGCTGGCGGATGATCCCTCTTGCTATGATATTGGCCCGTCCGCGCGGAGCGGTTTCTTCGGCGTGCGGTCGCGATTCGCCGCGCTATCGGCTTTGCACCGCGTATTGGCTGCTATCGCATCGACATACGTATATTCGATTTTGGCGAAATCGCCGTAAAGCAGGCGCAGATATTCGGTGGAATTGTTTGGACAAGCAATGTCAACACCGAGGAAATTTATTGTCGACGTCGGCAGGACGATCTCCCGCGGCACGCCATAGCCGCCGCTCTCGGTCAAGGGCATGTCAGCTTTGCCAAATTTTCTTTCGAGCACGAGGTTGCCA
>JAPYQV010000580.1 GCA_029937205.1 Alphaproteobacteria bacterium | reverse complement strand
GGCAGCCGGTAGACCGCGCCGGTGTTGACCGCGTTTCCCGGGCTGTTGCCGTTGCGCGTGTCGTCGGCGCGCAGCCGGCGATGGTCTGGCACGAACATGTCGTCCACCGCAACGTGGTGACTGCCGGTCCCGCGCAAGCCCGCGGCACGCCAGGTATCGATGATCGTGTAGTCGGATTTAGGCACCAGGAAGATGCCGAGTGTGCCGTCCTCTTCCGTGGCGGCGAAGAAATTCCAGTCTGCATGGTCGATGCCGCTACCGAACGGCCAGCGGCCCGACAGGCGGTAGCCGCCGTCGACGGGCCTGGCGCGCCCGGCGGGAAAGACTAGCGTGCCGGTCAGCAGGGCATCGAGCGAGTCGTTCCACACCTCGTCCTGCGCCTCGCGCGGCCACAGCGCCAGCTTGAAGGTGCAGCTTAGGAAGTTGCACGCCACCCAGGCAGTCGACGCGCAGCCATGGGCGAGGATCGCAACCAGCTCCATCACGGTGCGGTAATCGATCTCACTGCCGCCGAGCCGGCTCGGCAGTGTGGCGCGGATAAATCCCGCTGCCACCAAATCGCGCACCGTTTCGTTGGGCAGGCGGCGCAGCGCCTCGGTGTCGAGTGCGCGCTCGCGCAGAACCGGGACCAGCGCCTCGGCACGGGCGCGAAGTTCGTCGGGACTTAAGGCGGCATCCGGCATCCAGCTACCCAGCGCCGGCCGGCGCAGTGAAGCGAAGTTCGCCCTGAAAAATGTCGCCGCTTTGCGCCACTTGAATAAACAGCATCCGTGTCATGGTTCGATATTATCTCCCATGTGTGCCAATCTGCATGGCGGATATCTTCGCCACTCGTCGGCACGGCGTCAAATGGTTCGCGCGGCACCTTCATTGACTGTGGCAGCACGCGGTATAAGCTACCCCTCGATCGGCCAAATTGCCGAACCTGGTGATGACAAGAAAACAAATTGGGACGGGGGAACGGTGAAACCGGCACCATTTGATTACGTCCGTGCCGAGAACGTCGGAGAGGCGTTGTCGGCGCTGGCCGCGAACGCGGAAGCGCAAGTGTTGGCGGGTGGGCAAAGCCTCATCGCGATGATGAACCTGCGCCTGGCCAAGCCGGGCTGCCTGATTGATATCAATCGGCTCTCGGACCTCGATTATATTCGCGCGGAAGGCGATGAACTGGCGCTCGGCGCTTTGACCCGCCATACCGCCGCCGCTACTTCGCCGGTTGTTGCAGAATTTTGTCCGCTGATGACCGCGGCGTACGGTTTTATTGCCCACCGGGCGGTGCGCAACCGGGGCACCGTCGGCGGCAATCTGTGCCACGCCGATCCGTCCTCCGAGAATCCGGCCGTCGCCATCGCAAGTGGCGCCACGCTGGTGCTGAACAGTGTCGACGGTGAGCGGCGCGTCGCTGCGGAGGACTTCTTTCTCGGCCTCTTCGAAACCGCGACCGGGCAAAACGAACTGTTGACCGAAATTCGCATCCCCAAGGCACCAGCCAATCAGGGCTGGTCTTTCCAGGAAACCAGCACGCGCAAAGGCGATTTCGCCCTGGTCGGCATTGCCGCCACGCTCGATTGCCCGAATGGCGCCTGCACCGACGCGCGCATCGTCGCGGTCGGTGTCGGCGAGCGGGCGGTGCGTCTGGATGCCGCCGAAACGGCAATCACCGGAGCGGCCATCGACGATGCCAGCCTGGTGGCGGCGGCCCAGGCGGCGCGCGATAGCGTGGATCCGCCGTCGGACTTTCATGCCGATTCGGAATTCCGCCGCGATCTCGTGTTCAGCCTAACAAAGCGGGCGCTGTGCGAGGCCTATGGGCGCTGCCGGAAAGAAGGCTGATGCGATGGACAGTGTAAAAATTACCGTTACCGTGAACGGCCGGCGCCATGAGCGCGAGGTCGAGCCGCGCCGACTGCTGAGCGATTTCATCCGCGAGGATTTGCGCCTCACCGGTACCCATTTGGGTTGCGAGCATGGCGTTTGCGGCTCCTGCACGATTCTCATGAACGGCCAGACCACGCGTTCTTGCCTCACATTTGCCGTCATGGCCGATGGTGCGGATATCACCACCATTGAAGGGCTCGGCAGCATAGAAAATATGCACCC
>JAPYQV010000579.1 GCA_029937205.1 Alphaproteobacteria bacterium | reverse complement strand
TTGGTTCGATTTTGGCGGTACGCTGCATCAATCAGTCTGCGCTGGTCATTTCGATTGCGAATCAAAAAAAGCGCCGGACCGCTGCTCTCGGGCTCAGCGTCAATCGGCAGCTATGTTTCGATTACAGGAACGCTTGCCTGGAAGACAAGTGGAAACCGTTCAACGTGCTTCTTCGGTAAAAAAGGTCATGACCTTGGAAAATATGGAGCCGCTCGGCTTTGGGCTTGATTTCACATTGCTATGCGCCTGTTGCGCGGATTCTATCAAATCTGCCCGGTCATCGGATGGTGCGCTCGAGAGATCGACATCGGGATTTTCGTAAGTGAGGATGCTTTTGAATCCGCCGTCGTCCTAAATAGCGTAATAGGCGATTTTGGCGATGGTATCGTCGAGGCCGCAGCGCTCCTTCGCATCCCGCTCAGCGTCTTCACGGGTGTGGATATCGCCCGACGTAAACAATTTGCCTTTCTTCAGCTCCTGGCGAAGTTTGCAAACATAGATTTCGGTTACGGAAGACATTTTCCGTCCTTTTCGATTCGTTGCGTTAACGAACGCCATTATATGCTTGTAAATAGTTAATTTTTTCTATCCACAAGCATATCTACAGGAAAAAATTACCGCGCCAAATCAGCGGGCGAATTCCGGTTCAAATCATTAATAAATAAACATATGCATATCATATGTTTATTTAATTCTACTGATAAGTAGCTTTACCCGTTCCCCTCAGCCATATGCAATAATTTGGATGTCTTTATCTGGAGGTGGTACCGCCATCGACGGGAAAAACGGCGCCGGTGATAAATCCGGCGGCATCCGAGGCCAAAAACATCACCGTCGCGGCGATATCCTCGGTTTCGCCAACGCGGCCGATGGGGATGTGTTCTTTCAATTTCTCACGCACTTCCTCGGGCGAAAGATTGTAGGCCTTCCAGGCAATATCCGTCATCGGCGTATCGATATCGCCGGGGCAAACGGCATTGACGCGGATCTTGTCGCGCGCGTGATCCATCGCCAATACCTTGGTGAACATTATAATGGCGCCCTTGGTGGCGCTGTAGGCGGCGAGGTCTTCATAGGCGATCAGGCCGCATTCCGACGCCATATTGATAATCACGCCGCCGCCCTGCTGTTTCATCGGGCCGATCGCTGCGCGCGAAAGATAAAAAATTGCGCTGACATTGGTATCGAGCAATGCCTGCCAGGCTTCGTTGGAGTGGCTCGCGATTTTACCCTGAATGACGATGCCGGCATTGTTGACAAGAATATCGAGCTTGCCGAAACGCGCCACGGTCTCGCTCACCAGGCTCTGGCAAAATTCGGCATCCGCGACATCGCCGAACATCAGCTCGGCCGTGCCATTGGCGGCGGCGATCTCCGCCACCACCGCCTCACCGCGTTCCCGATTGCGCCCCGAAACCATCACCTGGGCGCCATGGGCAGCAAACATCCTTGCCGTGCCGGCGCCAATACCCGACGTTGAGCCCGTGATCAAAACCGATTTCCCGACAAACGCATCCGTCGCGAATATTTTCTGCAACTCACATTCTCCTATCTTAAAAGATCGTGCTATTCCGCTGTGCGGCCCGAGACATAGGTGACACTTTGTAGCGGACACATGGGTAACACTTCCAGCATTTGATGTAGAGGTGTTGATGCTGTGGAAAGAGAGTTCGGTTGCCGGAACGCCCTGAGCCATTCGAGTGCATCGTGGGATACAGAACATATCCGAAAGGCTCACTTCCGAAACAGCCAGGCCGCAACTCAATCTATCTGTGCCAAGTAGAATGGGCGTGGACCCCGATGCACAATCGCCTCGACGCATATTTACTACATCGCGGGCGTACTCATTGGTCTCTTTGGAACCAGTATTTGGATGACAGTGAGGGGGGCTGGGGTCGGATAGCTGCGGGATGCGTAAGAAAGAGCAATGTTACCGAACGTCAAGGAGCGGTGCACTTGCTGATGGAGTTCTGGAAAGAACAACTGGAAGACGGCGACTTGGATCAATTTCACTGGATCAATGAGAGCGCGTACCTCTCCGTCGCTGATCTGATGTCGATAGCGCGCGAGGTGTGGTAGGCATCCAGCATGAGATGTTTGATGT
>JAPYQV010000048.1 GCA_029937205.1 Alphaproteobacteria bacterium | reverse complement strand
CGGCACATACAAGGCAATCAACGACAAATATTTTGATTTCGATGTCTATGGCGGCTAGAACGTCTGGGATTTGAGAGAAAGCGTCCCCGGGCCAATTCGGTGCGGGGGCGCTTTCTTTTATTGCGAGGGGCGCGCGACGTGTGATGGAATTGCACGGCTATGGGCCGTTGCTTTTGGATGGGGCGTGGCTGACGATTCGGGTCGCGTTTGCGTCCGTGGCCCTCGGCCTTGTGTTCGGCCTGATCGGCGCCACCGCAAAACTTTCAAATTCCGGAATGGCGCGGGGCGCCGCCACTGCCTATACCGCGATTGTCCGCGGCATCCCGGAGCTGCTGCTTCTGCTCATCGTATTTTATGGCGGCTCGCTTTTGGTACAGCAAATTTGGCAAGGCCTCGGCGGTGAGTCTTATGTCGAGATAAAGCCGTTTGTGGCCGGCACCTTTACCCTTGCCTTTGTATTCGGCGCTTATGCCACCGAAGTGTTTCGCGGCGCCATTCTGTCCGTGCCGCGCGGGCAGATCGAGGCCGCTTATGCCATGGGCATGGGGCGTTTTACAATGTTCCACCGGGTCATGTTGCCGCAGGTGTGGCGCTTTGCCCTTCCCGGCCTTGGTAATTTGTGGCTGGTCCTTCTGAAGGATACATCGCTGATCTCGGTCGTGAACCTGAATGAACTGATGTACAATTCGCGCGCCGCCGCCGGGGCAACACGCGAGCCGTTCACCTTCTTCGTCGCCGCCGCGATTATTTACCTCGGCTTCACCATCGTCTCGATGGTCGTGCTGCAATATTCCGAGCGGCGTGCGCGGCGCGGCGTGCGGCAGAGCTAGGCGCATGGATTTCCAACTGATGATCGATAGCATCCCACAGCTCCTGGTGGGCATGTGGATGACGGTGAAGTTGGTGGCTCTTGCGCTGGCGCTTGGTATTTGTCTCGCCGTTCCCCTGGCCTTGGGCCGGGTTTCGAAGAACCCGTTTCTGTGGATGCCGGTTTATAGCTTCATCTTTGTGTTTCGCGGCACGCCGTTGCTGGTGCAAATATTTATCGTCTATTACGGCTTCGGCCAGTCCGAGGCGGTGCGCGAAAGTTTCGTTTGGCCGTTTTTCAAGGAAGCCTATTGGTGCGCCATTTTTACCTTCACGCTCAACACGTCGGCTTACACGGCGGAGATATTGCGCGGCGCAATTCAGGCGCTACCGCACGGTGAGGTCGAGGCGGCGCGGGCGCTCGGCATGCCGCGCCTCCTGATGCTGCGCCGCGTCATCGTGCCCCGCGCTTTTCGCTTGGCGTTGCCGGCGTATGGCAATGAAATCATCCTGATGCTCAAAGGCAGTGCGCTTGCCAGTACAATTACACTCTTGGATTTGACCGGTATCGCGCGGGTAATTGTGGCCAGGACTTTTGCGCCCTATGAGCTGTTCATCATGGCGGCTATTATGTATTTGGTGCTGACGCTCTTCATCGTGCGCACTCTCAAATATGCCGAGTGGCGCCTCAGCCCGCATCTCCGTCCGCCGCCTATCTCTGATCGATAAAATCAATCGCAGCCTCACTCTCTGGTCTAACAGGTAGACCAACGTTATACTGGCCCGATCGGCGGCCATAAAAATAACCACCAAAGCGTCGATGGGGAGAATGTCATGATGGTTGCGTCGCCGAGTAAAGCGATCAAATTATTTGGCACCGAGGAGCCGAGGCCTGAAACCCAAACTCTCCGTGCGGGCGCGATATCGGTCGAATTTGAAGCGGGTAAATTACGATATCTGCGTGTCGGCGGACATGAAGCAATACGCGGAATTGCCTTTGTTGTGCGCGGCCCCGGTTGGGAAACGTTTCACCCCGAGATATCCAATCTCCAGATTCAAGGGGCGGAAGACTCCTTCAGCATTTCCTATGACGCGGAGATTAGCGAGGCTGTCGGTTCAATGACGTTCCGCGCCGTGATCGAAGGCTCGGCGCAACACGGTTTAGCATTTTCGGTGGTCGCACGCGTCGCCGACGACTTCAACACCGGAAGGACTGGCTTTGTCATTCTGCATCCGGTTGAAGGCGTGGCTGGCGCACCCTGCACAATCTTGCATGTCGACGGCACAAGTGAGGAAACGGTGTTTCCCGAGCATGTCATGCCGCTGCAACCATTTATTGAAATGCGCGCCATAAGCCATCACGTGGTTCCAGGCATACGCGCAACCTGCCGCATGGAAGGCGAGCATGCCTGGGAGTGCGAGGATCAGCGTAATTGGACGGACGCGTCCTACAAGACCTATTTCCGCCCACTTTCTCTGCCGTTCCCCTATACCATTGAAGGTGGCAGCGAATTCAAACAGTCGGTGACTGTGACGTTCGAAGGTGCGGGACCTGCATCGAGTGCCACCGATGCTGTAGAGATTGCGTTGGGTGCGCCGAGCAACAATGTCATGCCGCGCATCGGCATCGGTGTGCCGGCCCATCTCGGGCGGGACAGCTTGGCGGCGCTCGATTTGCTGCGCGCCATCGGCCCGCAACTGCTGGTCTGCGAATATAGCCCCGGACAGTCAGCGGAAGATTTGGCCGCTTGTCAGAAGTTGGCCGATGCGCTTGGGGCGGAACTGATGATTGAGATCGTGGCACCGTGCGAGCGCCCATTGGATGCGGAAATGGCGGATGCCGCCAGCACCATTGCGGCCGCCGGTGTCAAACCGGATTCCGTGCTGGTGGCGCAGGCCCGCCTCATGGATTTTACTCTCGAGACCCTCGACGCGCTGGGTGTGCCGAGTTTTACGGAAACCTATGGCGCGGCGCGCAAGGCCTTTCCGGGTGCGGCACTAGGCGGCGGCGTGCTGACGAATTTTACCGAGTTGAACCGCAATCACCCGACGCCGGATCTCTTCGACTTTATCTCGCACACCACGTGCGCCGTGGTTCACGAAGTGGATGACCGCTCCGTGATGGAGACCTTGCAATCACTGCCTTCGATCATTGCTTCGATACGCGCAATGGCGGGCGGCAAGCCCTACCGCGTCGGGCCGTCCGCGATCGGTATGCGCTATAATCCCTACGGCCCCAGCACCTACGACAATCAAAGCAACATCCGCATGGCCTTCAATCAGCAGGAGCCACGCCACCGCGCCTTGTCCGGCTCGGTATTTATCCTGGGTTATGTTGCGCGCATGGCCGCAGGTGGTGTCGAGGCGGTCAGTCTCGGCGCCGCAGTCGGCGAATTTGGTCTCGCCTATGGCAAGATGAATCACCCGCAACCCTGGTATGATGACGCCAAAGCCGCCGGCTCCAAGACCGATGACGGCGGCTGGGTGTTTCCCCTGTGCCATATCGTTGCCGCCATGTCGGGCGCGACAGGCGCGCACATGGTCGATGTGAAGAGTTCTTCGGCCGACAAGATATTGGGCCTCTCCTATCAGACGCCAACCGGACAGATGTTATGGCTCGCCAATCTCACGCCCGAACCGCAGAAGGTCTCGATCAGCGATCTTCCGGCCGGCGAGGTGCACATCGGCCGCCTGGATGAAGATAATTTTGTCACCGCCGTAACCCAATCTGCTGCGTTCGCGGCCGATAGCGGCTCGGTTGGCGACGCAGCCGCGCTTGAACTCGGCGCCTATGCTGTCGCGCGTATCGAGGTGACGATCCCATGAGCCGTTTCGCTATCATCGTGGAGTTTGAGCTTCTTGAGGGCGCTTTCGATATTTTTCATCGCGAAGTCATGAGAAACGGAGAGGCCTCGAAGCGGGAAGAACCCGGATGCCAGCGTTTTGACATCCTGGTGCCTAACAAAGAGGAAAACCGTATCACGCTGTATGAGGTCTATGACGATGAAGGCGCCTTCCAGGCGCATTTGGAAAGCCACCATTTCAAGGAATTCAGCGACCGCGTTAGCGGCCTCGTGACCGACCGGAAGTTGACGCGCTTTTGCGTCAGCAACGACGGTTAAAAATAAAATCAGAGCAAATTGGAGATAGACAAATGGTCGATTCAGCACTCAGAGACATGACTAAGCACAGCCGACTTAAAGTCGGAACATTTTTGGTTGAATTCAACACGCCGGGTATTGGGCAGATACTCAAGGCATCCGGCTGCGATTATGTGCTCGTCGACATGGAACATAGCGGCTTCAGCATCGGCGATATCAAACAGATCCTGCGCTATATGCAGGCGGCGGATTTGCCCGTCATCGTGCGCCCGCCGTCAAAGGAATATCACCACGCGGCGCGGGTGTTGGATATCGGCGCTGGCGCGGTCATGTTCCCCATGGTGGGCTCCGTCGAAGAAGTGAAGCGCCTGCTCAACTATATTAAGTACCCACCCCAGGGCGGGCGCGGCGTAGCGCTGCAAATCGCCCATGACCGCTATATGCCTGGCCCGGTGATGAAGAAGTTGCGCGATGCCAACCGCAATACCGCCTTTATCGCCCTCATCGAAACCCTTGAGGGCGTGGAAAACGCGGATGACATTGCGGCCATGAAGGATGTCGATTTGATGTGGATCGGCCATTTCGATTTAAGTGCCGATATGGGAATCGCCGGACAATTCGATCATCCGAAATTTAAAGCGGCCATCCGTAAAATTGTAGCGGCATGTAAAAAGCATGATAAATCGCTCGGTCGTTTGGTGCCGGAAGCAAAAGTTGGTGGCGCGCTGTTCAAACAGGGCTTTGATTTTATTTGCCACTCGGGAGATGTGTGGATGCTGCAAGCGACCATGCAGGCTGGTGCCGATAAGTTGCGCGCCACCTGTAAGGGCGGCCGCAAACGGAAAGGGCGCTAACCATGGCGGAGACATTTCGCGTCGCGGTCAGCAGCGATTTCATCAAGCCGGACGGCGCGCCTGCTTTTCCCATGTTCGATATGACTCCGCTCGACGAAAAAGCGAATGTCGAATGGAAATATCTCGAGAGCCGGGACGGCCCGGTTTCGGCCGAGGAGTTGGCCGGCCATGACGCCTTGATCCTGCTCGGCCAGCGCTTCGACCGGGAGAGCATCCCGGCCGATGGCAGGCTGGCCCATGTCGCGCGCTTTGGTGTCGGCTACGACACGGTCGATGTGACGGCGTGCTCGGAGAATGGTATCGCCCTCACCATTACGCCCGACGGCGTGCGTCGCCCGGTGGCGGTATCGATCATCGCGCTGATGCTGGCGGTGACTGGCAAAATGCTGATCAAGGACAAGCTCACCCGCCAGGGCCCCGAAGGCTTTGCCCAGAAGATCAACCATATGGGCGTCGGTCTGGTTGGCAAGGTGCTGGGCTCGGTCGGTATCGGCAATATCGGCGCCGAAATGTTTCGCCTGGCCATGCCGTTCGACATGAAATTCATGGCCCATGACCCCTACGCCGATAAAGCCGTCGCCGAGGAATTGGGCGTTCAACTGGTTGATTTGGAGACCCTGGCTCGTGAGTCCGATGTTCTCACGGTCAATTGCCCCTATAACGATGAAACCTATCAAATTGTCAGCGCGGACTGCATCGCGGCCATGAAGCCGACCGCTTTTTTGATCAACACATCGCGCGGCCCCACAGTGGACCAAAAGGCGCTGACCAAGGCGTTGCAGGAAGAGAAAATTGCCGGTGCCGGGCTCGATGTTTTCGATCCCGAACCGCCCGAAGCCGACGATCCCCTTCTCCAACTCAAGAATGTTATTCTCAGCCCGCACGGCCTGTGCTGGACGGCGGAGTGCTTCGCCGGCATCGGTGCCGCGGATATTGCGGCGGTGTTCGCGACCATGCAGGGCGCGGAGCCGCGTGGAATTGTCGATCGGAAAATTCTGGAAAATACCGATTGGCAAGGCAAGATGGCAACGCTCAAAGGCCATTTCGGCACCTAAATACGGTTGCGGCGCGGGCTGTTCCCGCACATTCTAAGGCGGGTTCTTAAGGAATAACCGTGCCGCAGCCAAACGCCGATAGTCTTCGCTTTCCGCCGCCCCGCCTGCCGAAGGAAACAGAATCCCTCCGCGCCGAGGTGCGCGCCTTTCTGACCGATTCATTCGCCGACGAAGCGTGGCAGCGCAATAGCGATTTCGGCGCCGGATTTTCGCCTGAATTCACGCGAAAACTAGCCGCCAAGGGCTGGATCGGCATGACCTGGCCGAAGAAATATGGCGGTCAAGAACGCTCGATGCTGGAGCGCTATATCGTCACCGAGGAACTGCTGGCGGCGGGCGCGCCCGTATTCGCCCACTGGATCGCCGACCGGCAAAGCGGCCCGCTGCTGTTACGCTTCGGCAGCGAAGCGCAATGCGAGGCAATCTTGCCGCCCATCACTGCAGGAGAGTGTTATTTTTCCATCGGCATGAGCGAACCTGATTCAGGTTCTGATCTGGCGTCGGTTCGCACCCGCGCCGAGCGCACGCCTGAGGGCTGGCGCTTGAACGGCGCCAAGGTTTGGACCAGCAACGCGCACCTCAATCATTTCATGATCACGTTGTGCCGCACCGGCGATGCCGGCGCCGACCGTCACGGCGGCCTCAGTCAGTTTCTCATCGATCTAAAGAAAGATGACGTTACGATCAACCCGATCATTAACATGCTCGGCGGCCACGAATTCAATGAGGTCGTCTTCGACGAAGTGGAGATTCCGGAGGATCGATTGATCGGCAATGAGGGCGATGGCTGGCGCCAGGTGACTAGCGAGCTGGCCTATGAACGGAGTGGCCCAGAGCGCTTTTTGAGCAATTTTCACATATTTCGCGCCCTCACCGACGCGGTCGGCACATCGCCTGATGCACGCCAGGCGGAGGGGCTGGGGCGCCTCGCCAGCCGTCTCTGGACTCTCCGCTGCATGTCGCTTTCCGTCGCGGCCATGCTGGAGGCTGGTGAGTCGCCGGAAGTCGAGGCGGCGATCATCAAGGAGTTGGGCAATCGCTTCGAACGCGAGGTGGTGGAAACGGCACGGACGATTTTGCCGTTGCAACCCACCGGCCCGGCGGGCAGCAATCAAAGCGATTTCGCCGCCATCATGGCGGAAGCAGTTCTCCGACTGCCATCCTTCACCTTGCGCGGCGGCACGACGGAAATCATGCGCTCGATCATCGCGCGTGGCTTGGGACTCAGATGAGCGATGAACTCGAGATCCTGAGCGCCTCGGCGGAGCGCTTGTTTGCCGACCTTGTCACTTCGGAACTGTTCGCCCTTGTCGACGCTGGAGAATGGCCGGCGGCGCTTTGGCAGGCGGTCGAGGCGGCGGGCTTCGAGCAGGCCGAAATGCCCGGGCTCGGCGTTCTCATCACCCGCATTGCCGGCCGGTTTGCCGCGCCTATACCCTTTGCTGAAACGATCCTTGCCAACGCACTTTTGGAAGATGCTGGGCTGCCAGTACCAGCTGGCGCGCTGTCATTTACCGTCGATGATCATATCTCGATTGCGGCGGATGGTCGGATGTCCGGCGCCGCCGAGCGTGTTCCCTGGGCGCGCCACGTCAAACATCTCGTAATCGTCTCCGGTGATGTAGTCGCGCTTGTGGAAGCCGCGCGCTGCGGTGTGGAACCGGGCCTCAATATTGCTGGCGAGGCGCGCGACGATGTCTGCTTAGACGGTGTTTCCGCCATGGAAATGAAAAGCGGTGTATCGCCTTCAACAGCTTATGAACAGGCAGCGCTTCTCCGCGCTGCACAGATCGCTGGCGGGCTGGAGAAAATCCTCGACATGACGGTGCAGTATGCCGGCGAACGCCAGCAGTTCGGGCGGCCGATCGCCAAATTTCAGGCTGTACAGCATCATTTGGCCGCTCTTGCCGGCCATACGGCCGCTGCCTGTGCTGCCGTGGAAGCGGCAGCGGAAGCACCCAATCTGTTTGCCATCGCTGCGGCCAAGGCATGCGCCAGCGAAGCGGCCGGCGAGGCCGCCGCTATAGCCCACCAGGTGCATGGCGCCATTGGCTTTACCGCCGAACACAGCTTGCATCGACACAGCAAGACTCTGTGGACGTGGCGCGAGGAATACGGCAATGAGGTCTATTGGAATGCCCGCCTGGGCAGTCTCATCGCAAACGGCGGCGGGGATGCCGTGTGGCCAGAAATAGTCGGGTCTGGTGGATAATCTCGGGTCCATCCTGGCACCGCGCAGCATTGCCATTATCGGAGCCTCGCCGGACGCGGAGAAGATCAGGGGTCGCATCGTCGCCGCGCCTATCGCCGGTGGATTTGACGGGCCGATCTATCCGGTGAACCCGGCTCACCAGGAAATTCAGGGGCTGCGCGCCTATCCCTCTATCGCTGCCATCGGCGCGTCCGTTGATTTGGCGCTGATCGCCATTCCCGCCGAGCGTGTCGCCGGGGCGCTCAAGGAATGCGCCGACGCCGGTGTCAAGGGCGCGGTCATTTTAAGTTCTGGTTTTGCCGAAAGCGGCGCGGCTGCAGTGGCGCTGCAAGAGCACATTGGCGATATCGCTAAGGCGCACGGTATCGCGGTTTGCGGGCCGAATTCGGTCGGCCTCTTGAACAGGGACGCACAATTAAACGCGACTTTCAGCCCTGGCGCCAATGTGGTCGGCGCTCCCCGTGCGGCGCAGGGGTCGGGCAAGAGCGTCGCTGTTATATCGCAAAGTGGTGGTCTCGGATTCGCTGTCTATAACCGTGGCAGGCGGCGCGGCATCGCCTTCAGCCATGTTGTCAGTACCGGCAACGAGGCCCATCTCGGTGCTCTGGATTTTGTCGATTTCTTGCTTGCCGATGCTGAAATCGGCGCCTTCATAATCCTGGTCGAACAGGTGCGGAGTGCCTCCCGTCTGCTGGAGGTGGCGGACAAGGCGGCGGCACTTGGCAAGCCGTTGATTGTCGCCAAGCTCGGCCGTTCCGAAGCGGCGAAGCGCGGCGCCCTTTCCCATACCGGCAGCATGACCGGCGCTGAATATGCTTATGACGCGGTGTTTCGCCACGCCGGAATCATTCGCGCCGAGGATCAGGATGAGCTGCTTGATATTGCCGCCGCCTTTACCTCATGCCCCTTGCCGAGCGGCCGGAATGTAGGCGTGGTGACGATCAGCGGCGGGGTCGGGGTCTGGTTGGCGGACGTCTGCGAGAAACACGGCTTGAAGGTGCCCGAGTTGGAGAGCGGATTGCAGGAACAGTTGCGCGCTTTCATCCCCGACTATGGCGGTGTGACCAATCCGGTGGATATTACCGCGCAAGCCATGGAGCAAGGCGGCAATATCGGCGCGATTGAGCTGCTCTACAATTCACCGCAAACAGATGCCGTGGCCGTGGTTGCTTCAATGGCGGAAGCGAAAATGGTGACGGCGGAAAAAGCCGAAATTGCGCGTATTCAGGCGCGCCAGGAAAAGCCGTTGCTTTATTATTCCTATACGCTGCCGAGCGAGGACGCCCTGTCCCATCTCGTGGATGCCGGCGTGCAATGCTACACATCGCTTCAGGGTTGCGCCCGGGCGTTGGAATCGCTCGCCGACTACAGCGCTTTTCTCGAATTGCGCGCTGCCGACAGTATGTTGCAAGACGTAGAGGTTCCAACATTGCCGGCGCGGGCTGAAGTATTCACGGAGTGGTCCGCCGCGCCCTATCTTGCGGCACTGGGAATTGCCGCGCCTGAGGCACGCTTGGCGCAGAATGCCGATGAGGCCGCCGCCGCCGCCGCTGCGTTGACCGGGCCGGTGGCGCTCAAGGCGCAGTCTCCGGATTTGCCCCATAAAGCCGCGGCTGGCGGCGTGGTGCTTGGCGTGGAAGGGGATTGGGCGGTGCGTCGCGCCTATGAACAGGTCACCTCATTGCCGGAAAACATCGCGCTTGAAGGTGTTTTGGTTCAAAAGATGGCGCCCAAAGGTATCGAAATGATCGCCGGCATTGCTCAGGACGAAACCTTCGGCCCGCTTGTCATGGTCGGCTTCGGCGGCAGTGAGGTGGAAGAAACGCGCGATGTGGCGTGGGCGCCGGTACCGTTCGGCACAATGCGCGCTTTAGCCTTGATCCGCTCGTTGCGTGGCGCTGCCCGGCTTGACGGCGGCACGAGGGCGCGGCGCGTCGATATTGGCGCATTGGCACGGCTGCTTGCGGTGCTCAGCCTCTTCGCCCACCATAACCGGGGTCGCATCGCGGAACTCGATCTCAACCCGCTGGTGCTTTATGAGGATGGCGAAGGGCTGATGGCCTTGGATGCGTTGATCGTCGTACAGGGAGACTGATGGATTATGAGCAATGATGTGTTGTTTGAGGTGGCCGAGCGGATTGCCACGATTACGTTGAACAGGCCGGAGCGGCGCAATGCATTCACGCTCGGCATGATCGATGACTGGGTTGGCTATCTGGAGGAATGCCGCGAGCGCGCCGACATCCATGTTGTGCTCTTAACCGGCGCCGGTAAGGCATTTTGCAGCGGCGGCGATATTGATGAAATGATGAAGCAGGGCCAGGCGCGCAGCCCGCAAGAGCGCAAGGATGAACTGGTCGGTCATGTCCACCGAATTCCCTTGACCCTCGATCGCATGGATAAGCCGGTGATCGCCGTGATGAATGGCGCGGCTACCGGCGCCGGGCTTGATCTCGCGTTGATGTGCGACTTGCGCTACGCCGCGCGCTCGGCGCGATTTGCCGAAACCTATGTGAAGATGGCACTGATGCCGGGGGCGGGTGGCGCTTACGTTTTGCCGCGTATCGTCGGCCGGGCGCGGGCGCTGGAAATGTTGTGGACCGGAGAGTTTATTGAAAGTGAAGAGGCGGAGCGCATCGGTTTGATCAACAAGGCGCTGCCGGACGATGAATTAATGCCCTATGCGCGCGCCATGGCGCGCCGTCTCGCAGAGGGGCCGGTGCACTCCATCCGGGCGATCAAGCGTGCCGTCCGTGCCGGGCAATATTCCGACCTTGCCACCAGCCTGGATTATGGCGCCATGAACTATGCCGTATTGGCATCGGGCGCAGATCATATTGAGGCTGTCGATGCCTTCTTGGAGAAGCGCGCGCCCGATTTTAAGGATGGCGGGTCATGACCGAAAAAAAATAACAAGGAGAAGCCCATGGTCTATCCACGAGCGATGAACCACGTTGGCATCACAGTGACCGATATTGATGCGGCGGTGAAATGGTATCAGGAATTGTTCGGCTGCAGCGTTGTCATGGCGCCCATCGCAGCGATGGATGACGGCAGCTATTTCGCCGAGATCATTGCCGATATATTTGGCCCCGGCTTCGAGCAGATGAAGCT
>JAPYQV010000578.1 GCA_029937205.1 Alphaproteobacteria bacterium | reverse complement strand
GTGCAGGGCACCAAGGCCGGCGGCGTCAGTAGAGACCGCGCCGCGTTGGCCGGTATCGCCGCGCGGATTGTTGCCGCGATGACACCGGAGCGACTTTATATTCTTGGACCCGGGACGACGATGCGGGCGGTTGCTGAAAAGCTCGGCATAGAGAAAACATTGCTCGGTGTTGATCTGGTGCGGGACGGTGCGCGGCTCACCGGAGATGCGGGTGAGCGGGATATTCTTAAATATTTGGAAGGCGCCGGGGCGATTGTCGTGACACCGATCGGCGGGCAGGGGCATTTTTTCGGGCGCGGAAATCAACAGATCAGCGCCGAAGTGATCGCGCGAGTCGGCATCGAAAACATCACCGTCGCCGCAACGATGGAGAAAATTGCTTCGTTGCGCGATAGTCTCCTCCATGTGGATACCGGCGATCGGGTGCTCGACAACGAGCTTTTGGGTTGGCGCAAGGTCATTACAGGATTCCAGACGGATTCGATATGCAGGGTCGCGACATGACGGAACACGAAGATGCGCCGCCGCCCGATGGCGGCAGTGCGCTCGCGGTCGAGGATTTACACAAAAATTTCGGCCCGCTCGAGGTGTTGAAGGGCGTTTCCGTGAACGCCGAGGAGGGCAATGTTGTCTCCATCATTGGCGCCAGCGGTTCGGGCAAGAGCACAATGTTGCGCTGTATCAATCTGCTGGAGACGCCGAATTCCGGCCGTATCTGGGTGGGCGGCGAACTGATCCGTATGAAACAAGCGGGGCGCCGTGGTCTGGTGCCAGAAAGCCAGCGTCAGGTCGATCGTATCCGCTCCACCGTTGGCATGGTGTTTCAAGGCTTCAATTTATGGACCCATATGACGGTCATGCAGAATTTGGTCGAGGCACCGATACATGTTTTGAAGTTGCCCAAAGCCGAGGCGCATGAGCGGGCTGAATCCCTGCTCCAACGCGTCGGGCTGACCGACAAGCGCGATCACTACCCGGCGCATTTATCGGGCGGCCAACAACAGCGCGCGGCAATTGCCCGGGCGCTTGCCATGGAGCCGCAATTGATGCTGTTCGACGAGCCGACGTCGGCGCTCGATCCCGAATTGGTCGGCGAAGTGCTAAAAGTGATCCGCACTATCGCCGAAGAGGGCCGGACGATGATCATCGTCACCCATGAGATGGCATTCGCGCGCGAGGTTTCCTCAAAGGTAATTTTCCTGCATGACGGCTTGGTCGAGGAGGAGGGGACGCCCACGCAATTGTTCGACGCACCCAATTCCGAGCGCTGCCGGCAGTTTCTGGCGGCGGGTGAATATTAACTTTTGAATCCTTGACCGTAGCGACTATTCGTCGGAATGTTGAGGCTGGGAACAAATCTGGGAGGTAAAAAATGAAAATACGTAATTTGCTTACAGCATTGTGTGTCGCCGCCGTGGTGGCATTGTCAGCGGGGATTTCTGAAGCCAAGGACTGGAACAAGCTGCGTGTTGGCGTTGAAGGCGCTTATCCGCCGTTCAGCTGGATGGAGACTGACGGCACGCTCAAGGGTTTCGATATCGATATCGCGCTGGCAATTTGCGCCGAATTGAATGCCGAGTGCGAATTGGTGGCGCAGGATTGGGACGGCATGATTCCGGCTCTTTTGGCCAATAAATATGACGCCATCATCGCCTCCATGTCGATCACCGAGGAACGCAAAAAGAAAGTTTCCTTCAGCGATAAATATTATTCGACGCCGGCCAAATTCGTGCGCAAGAAGGGCTCCGGTATTGAAATCAACGATGCAAGCCTGAAGGGCAAAATCGTCGGTGTGCAGCGCGCTACCATCCATGAGAATTTCCTCAAGGACAATTACGGCGATATCATCGAGATCAAAGGCTATGGCACCCAGGATGAGGCCTATCTTGATTTCACGGCGGGACGCGTCGACCTTCTTCTGGCCGATAGTGTCGCCTTGGATGACGGTTTTTTGAAAACGGATGCCGGCAAAGATGCCGAATTCGTTGGCCCCGGCTATTCCGATCCCAAATGGTTCGGTGACGGTGCCGGCATCGCCATTCGTAAAGGTGACACCGATTTACAGATGATGCTCAACAAGGCCATTGCCGCCAGCCTGCAACTCGACGGCACCGCCGTCTTTTC
>JAPYQV010000577.1 GCA_029937205.1 Alphaproteobacteria bacterium | reverse complement strand
TTCCTGCTCCCCACCGAGGCCTGCAGGCTGTTGGGCGAGGCCGAAGACGGCATTCTCACGTATATGAATGCGGATCATCTGGATGCAATCGAGGCGATCGCCGTAGCGTGGGGCTTTGGCCCTGGCCACTGGCACCTGACCGGTGTCGATCCGGAAGGATGCGACGCCCGATTGGGCGCTGAGATCGCACGATTTCAGTTCCCGGACATCGCCACCACCCAGTCAGAAGTCCGTGATCGCCTGGTCTCAATGTCCCGATCCGCGAAAGCCAAATCCTGAACCGGGAATTCAATTTGGGTCCGGTGTGATTTGCGGTTGCCTCCGTCCCGGGTGCTTCGTAACGTAAGGGTCTGGGCAAAGGCTCATTCCCATTTCCTAACTCATACTGGACACCGAGGTACATTTCTTGACACCGGAAGCGCTGGCGGCCATCCGCCTCGAAGACCAAGGCCTTTCAACGACCGGCACGGTTTCCCGAAACCTCACTGAAGTCCTGCTCTACGAAAATGCCATTCGTAACGGCGAAGGCCGTATTGCCCAGGGCGGCGCCTTTGTCGCAGTCACTGGTGTGCACACCGGCCGTTCCGCCAACGACAAATTTTTGGTGCGCGAGCCGTCGAGCGAAGCGAACATATGGTGGGGTGCCGTCAACAAACCGTTCGCCCCCGACAAATTTGATTTGCTGCATGAAAAGATTCAGGCGCACCTCGGCGGCAAAGATTTGTATGTGCAAGATTGCTGGGCCGGTGCCGATTCCAAATACCGCATCGGAGTCCGTGTTGTTACGGAGACGGCGTGGCACAATCTTTTTGCCCGCAACATGTTTATTCAACCGACCGAATCCGAACTCGAATCGTTCGATCCAGATTTTACAATGCTCCACGCGCCGAGCTTCCATTCGGATTCCGAAATTGACGGCACGCGCACCGACGTTTTTGTTATCGGAAATTTTGCCAAGCGGGTCGTCATCATCGGCGGCACATCTTATGCCGGCGAAATAAAGAAATCGGTTTTCTCCGTTCTCAATTATCTTTTGCCTGAGCATGATGTTTTGCCAATGCACTGTTCGGTCAACGTTGGCAGGGACAATGATCCGGCGATCTTTTTTGGACTTTCCGGCACCGGGAAAACGACATTGTCGGCCGACCCCAAACGCGGTTTGATCGGCGACGACGAACACGGTTGGAGCGAGTCCGGGCTGTTTAACTTTGAAGGAGGCTGCTACGCCAAGGTCATTCGCTTGAGCGCAGAAGCGGAACCGGAAATCTTTGCGACGACGGAACGGTTTGGAACCGTGCTTGAGAATGTCGTGATGGACGAGAATTCCGGGACACTTGATCTTGACGATGCATCGCTGACCGAAAACACACGAGCGTCTTACCCGCTCAACTTCATTCCCAATGCCATCGCCGCCGGGACATCAGGGCATCCCCGGAATGTTGTCATGCTGACGGCGGATGCGTTTGGCGTGTTGCCACCACTATCGCGGCTCACACCTGATCAGGCGATGTATCACTTTCTTTCCGGTTACACCGCAAAGGTCGCCGGAACCGAAAAGGGCCTCGGCAAAGAACCGCAGGCGACCTTCTCGACCTGTTTTGGCGCGCCATTCATGCCGCGGCACCCGACGGTCTATGCCGAATTGCTCGGCCGGCGAATTCGCAACCAGGATACCCAGTGTTGGCTGGTCAATACCGGTTGGACCGGCGGGCCCTACGGTGTCGGCGAACGCATGTCGATCCAGCACACGCGGGCGTTGCTGAACGCTGCGTTGCACGGCGCACTTGATTCGGTTGAGTTTTCACCGGATCCGTATTTTGGCCTCGAAATTCCGGCCTCGTGCCCTGGCGTGCCGGCGGATGTCCTTAGTCCGAGAAATACCTGGACCGATAAAGCCGCTTACGACACCGCCGCTGCCGACCTCGTTGCCCGCTTCCACAAGAACTTTGAACAATTCCAAGACCAGGTCGAAGAGTCGATCCGGCTCGCGGCCCCCAAAGCGGCCTGATATTTGCTTTGTAGTGAGGGCGCCTGCGAAGGCATCCGAATGCAAGGTGACTTGGGATTTTTTGCTTTAACCCCCTCGTCATTCCGAGCAACACGAAGTTGGCGGTGACCGTTACTC
>JAPYQV010000576.1 GCA_029937205.1 Alphaproteobacteria bacterium | reverse complement strand
CTACCAGGGCGCGGCGACCGGTGTCGGCGGCATCTTGCGCGACGTCTTCACCATGGGTGCACGCCCTGTCGCCAACATGAACAGTCTGTTTTTTGGCAAACCGAGCCATCCGAAAACGCGCCATCTCGTTGCCGGTGTGGTAAGCGGTGTCGGCGGATACGGCAACTGCATTGGCGTGCCCACTGTCGGCGGGCAATGCGGCTTTCACGAATCCTATGACGGAAACATTTTGGTCAACGCCATGACCGTCGGCATCGCCCCCGCTGACAAGATTTTCTATTCGCGCGCCGAAGGTATTGGCAATCCCATCGTCTATGTCGGATCGAAAACTGGCCGTGACGGGATACATGGCGCGACCATGGCCTCTGCCGAATTCGATGACGATTCAGCAACCAAGCGGCCGACGGTGCAGGTCGGCGATCCGTTTACGGAAAAATTGTTGCTGGAAGCGTGCCTTGAATTGATGGAGAGCGACGCGATTGTTGCCATTCAGGATATGGGTGCGGCCGGCCTGACGTCGTCGTCGTTCGAGATGGCCTCCAAAGGCGGCCTCGGCATTGAACTCGCGCTCGACCGTGTGCCGGCCCGTGAGGAAGGCATGACCGGGTACGAACTGATGCTGTCGGAAAGCCAGGAGCGGATGCTGATGGTCCTGCAGAAGGGCCGCGAAGAGGAAGCAAAACGCGTGTTCGACAAATGGGAATTGGATTTCGCCGTAATCGGGCAGTTGACTGATTCTGGTCACATGATTCTAAAAATGAATGAGGTGATTATCGCCGACCTACCGGTGGCACCGCTGGTCGACGCCGCCCCGGAATACCACCGGCCCTGGGTTGAGGCACCGAAGCGCAGGGACATAACGCCTGGCGAAGTGACAGCGCCGCTCCTGCTCAACGACGCGCTTCTGAAACTGATGGATAGCCCTGATCTTAGTTCGCGGTCGTGGATCTGGGAGCAATACGACCACATGGTGATGGGCGATACGGTCGCGCGGCCCGGCGGCGATGCGGCGATCGTTCGCATCCACGGCGGAAACCGCGGCCTTGCGATCACGACCGACTGCACACCGCGTTATGTCGCTGCCGACCCTTACCGCGGCGGCATGCAAGCGGTGGCCGAAGCATGGCGGAACCTGACGGCTGTTGGCGCGACCCCACTCGCGACGACCGACTGCCTAAATTTTGGCAACCCTGAACGGGAAGACGTGATGGGAACATTTGTCGGCGCTGTCAAAGGTCTTGGCGATGCCTGTCGCGCACTGGAATTCCCGGTCGTTTCCGGCAATGTCTCACTCTACAACGAAACCAACGGCAATGCCGTGCAGCCGACGCCCAACATCGGCGGTGTCGGACTGATCGAAGACCTCGACCGTGTCGCGACCGCGGCATTGAACAAGGACGACCAGACGCTGATTCTGATCGGCGACACATTGGGCCACCTCGGCGCATCGATTTACCTGCGCGAACTTTGTGGTTCCGAAGAAGGTGCGCCGCCGCCCGTCGACCCGGCAATCGAACGCCGCAACGGCGACCTCGTCCGGACGCTAATTCAAAGCGGCGTCATTACCACGTGCCACGATGTGTCCGACGGCGGCATTGCAGTTGCGGTTGCGGAAATGGCCATCGCCGGTCGCCGCGGCGCAGCTCTGGTGAGTCCGGACGATTTGCCACCACATGCCTTCTGGTTCGGCGAAGATCAGGCCCGCTATATTTTGGCAACTTCGAGCGATGGGGTGGACATTCTCTCTGCCGCACAGGAGGCCGGAGTGTCGGCCACTTTGCTCGGCCAGGTCGGCGGAACCACATTGACACTCGATCAAGAACCGCCCATATCGTTATCCGACCTTCGGGCCGCCCATGATGACTGGTTTCCAGCGTATATGGCGGGCGGCCACAACGGTGAAAGTGCTTGAAATGACGAAAGCGGGCACGGGAGTTAACGCAGATGGCGATGGACGCGGCTGAAATTGTACGACTGATCAAAGAAGGCATTCCGGATGCCGAAGTATTGATCGAGGATTTGCGCGGCGACGGCGACCATTATGCGGCGCAGGTCGTGTCTCCGGCGTTCACTGGTAAATCCCGAGTGCAGCAACATCAAATGGTCTATCAGGCGTTGCGCGGCAGTATGGGTGA
>JAPYQV010000047.1 GCA_029937205.1 Alphaproteobacteria bacterium | reverse complement strand
GGGGTTCTCGGCGGCGGCATCATCGCCGACATGATCGTCTCCTTCGGCCTGCGCCGACCGCGGCGCTTTCTGGCAACCCGGCCGCGTCCCCCTGCGTGGCTGCGCCCCGTCATGCTGCTGGGTTACAATTTGCTGCGCGTGGTGCCCACCCTTGCCTTTGCCGGCGCCGGCTATGGTCTCCTGACGGTGCTCGATCCGCATGAGGTGGTGCGTCTTGTGGCACTGGTGGCAATCAACGCTCATGTCGTTGCTGTGCTGCTTAAGACGGCGGCCTATCAGGGGCTGGCGCCGTGGACACCGCAATTGCGCATGGCGGAAATCAGTGACCGAACCGCCGTCTATTGCACCCTTTGGTGGCGCCGTTTGGTCAACATTTCGGTTTATGGCTATTTTATCTGTCAGGCGGCGCTGTTGCTGGGCCTGCCGGAGATCGGCTATCTCGCGCTCCTCAAGGTGCTGGGCATTATAATCGTCACCCTGCTGATTTCGCTGATATTGCAAAACAGGCAATCCTTCGCGACCTGGATCCGCTCGGGCGGCGAGCACAAGCACTGGCGCGCCTTTTTTATCGTCGCCTACCGGGTTGCCGATTATTGGCACATCCTGGCGATCCTCTATGTCATGGCCGGCGGCATGCTGGCGGCGGCGCTCGGCCTCAATGGCTTCCTGTTTTTCCTCAAGAGCTCGGCCGCCAGCATCGCCATCATTTGGACCATGGGCTTTGCCCTGATCGCCATTCAAAAGGCCGTCGACCGGGGTTTCCGCCTCAAGCCCAAGATCACCGAGCGCTATCCCGGCATGCAGGAGCGCATCAATCGCTACCTGCCGGTAACGCGCATTGTGCTGCAGGTAATGGTCATTGCGCTCGCCATCATCCTGGTCGCGGAAGCGTGGAATATCGATGTCTTCACCTGGCTCGCCACCGACACCGGACGCTTCATCATCGGCCGCATCGCCGGGATGATCGCTATTGCGCTGGTGGCGCTGGCCGTATGGGAAGTCGCCAGTTCGCTGATCGACCGTTATCTCGGCGCCACGGATGACGAGGGCGAGGAAGTGGCGCGCAGCCAGCGCGTGCGCACGCTTTTGCCGCTGGCGCGCAATGCGCTGCGTATCGTTATCGGCGTGATCGCCCTTCTGATGATCCTGACGGAAATCGGTATCGACGTGACGCCGATATTAGCTGGTGTCGGTGTGATTGGCCTGGCCATCGGCTTCGGCGCACAGACCCTGGTCAAGGACATCATCACCGGCGTCTTTATCCTGCTCGAAAACAGTCTCGCTGTCGGTGATGTGGTCAGCGTCGGCGGCGCGTCGGGCACGGTCGAGACGATATCCATCCGCTCGATCCGCCTGCGCGATTTGCGTGGCAACGTCCACACCGTGCCGTTCAGCGAAGCCTCGACGATCACCAACATGACCAAGGAATATTCTCATTGTCTGATCGAGGCCGGCGTTGCCTACCGCGAGGATATCGACGAAGTCTGCGACATCCTGCGCAGCGTCGGCGAGGAACTGCGCGCGGACCCCGAGTTCAGCGGCGATATTTTGGAACCGATCACGATCATGGGTCTCGATCGCTTCGAGGATTCCGCCGTCATCGTGCGTGCCCGCATGAAGACGCCGCCCGGCAATCAATGGTCTATCGGGCGCGAGTATAATCGCCGCCTCAAGGTCGCATTCGATGCGCACGGCATCGAAATGCCGTTCCCGCATCAGACCATCTATTTCGGCGAAGACAAATCCGGCGCGGCACCGCCGGCCTTCATCTCCATAAAGCGCGACGACAAGAAAGAAGACGGCAACGGTGGCGGTAACGGTGGCGGTAACGGTGGCAACACAGGGAGTAGCGATGGCAACAATGCTTCCTGAACGCCATATCGGTGCGGTAAACTGGGTCGGCCTGGGCACACTTTACGGCAAGGAGTGCCGGCGTTTTTTCAAGGTCTGGCTGCAAACCATCGTCGCACCGACCATCACCTCCATGCTGTTCCTCGCCGTCTTTGCCCTCGCCATCGGGCGCGTGATGCCGGAGATCGGCGGCGTCAGTTTTTTACAATTTATGGCGCCCGGCCTGATCGTCATGGCGATGATGCAGAATTCATTCGCCAACACCTCATCCTCGCTGATGATCTCCAAAGTGCAGGGCAATGTCGTCGATGTGCTGATGCCACCGCTCAGCCCGGGCGAATTGCTGATCGGCTTCGCCATGGGCGGCATGTCGCGCGGCCTCGTCGTGGCATTGGTGCTGTCCCTGGTGATGCTGCCATTCGTGCATCTCGAAGTGCATCATTTCGGCTTCCTGCTGCTGCATGCGCTTGGCGCCTCGTTGATGCTCTCTCTCATGGGCCTGTTGACGGCAATCTGGGCCGAGAAATTCGACCAACTGGCGGCGGTGACGAATTTTATCATCACCCCACTCGCCTTCCTCTCGGGCACGTTTTATTCGATCGAACGGCTGCCCGAACCGCTTCTGACGGCGAGCCAATTCAACCCGTTTTTCTATCTCATAGATGGCTTCCGCTATGGCATGATCGGCCATGCGGATGGCTCGCTCGCCGTCGGGGCCGCTGTGGTGGTCGGCTGTGTTGTCGTTATGTGGTTGATTTGCCTTAAGATTCTCATCAAAGGCTATCGTCTCAAGGCATGATCCCGGGGCGCGTTGACTTCCGGAGCGCGCCGCCTGATATTCCCCCCTTTCCTGCGGGATTTGAGCGTGCTCACCGGCAGGAGCCATGAGCGCCCTTTTGGGGCCAGGAGGAAGCTGTGTCGTCCGCACTTGTGCAGAATTACGCCCGTATCGATGTCACCTTTGAGCGCGGCGAAGGCGCTTATCTCTATGCCGAGGACGGTCGGCGATTTCTCGATTTTGCCAGCGGCATCGGTGTCACCAGTTTGGGACACGCCCATGCCGGCGTCACAGGTGCGCTGAAAGATCAGGCCGACAAAGTTTGGCACGTCTCCAATCTCTACAATATCGACCCGCAGGCCCGTCTTGCGGAGCGCCTTGTCGCCAATTCTTTCGCCGACCGGGCGTTCTTTTGTAATTCCGGCGCCGAGGCGGTTGAAGCGGCGCTCAAGATGGCGCGCATCCATCACAGCAGCACCGGCCACCCGGAGCGCTACCGCGTCATCACCGCCGTCAACGCTTTTCACGGCCGCACGCTCGCGACCATTGCCGCCGGCGGGCAGGCCAAGCATCTCGATGGATTCGGCCCCAAGGTCGAGGGCTTCGATCAAATCGCGCTCAACGATTTGGACGCGGCGAAAAAGGCGATTCAGCCCGAGACCGCCGCCATACTGATCGAGCCGTTGCAAGGCGAAGGCGGCATTCACATCGCCGACAGCGACTTCCTGGCCGGTCTCCGGGCGCTTGCCGATGACGCCGGGATTTTGCTCATCTATGACGAAATCCAGTGCGGCATGGGGCGGACGGGTAAGCTCTGGGCGCATGAATGGTCGGGTGTCGCGCCCGATATCATGACCCTTGCCAAGGCGCTTGGAAACGGCTTCCCGATCGGCGCCGTGCTGTGCACGGAAGCGGTTGCGGCTACTCTGGTGCCCGGCAAACACGGCACCACGTTCGGCGGAAATCCACTCGCCATGTCGGTGGCGAACGCGGTGCTCGATGAGATGTTGGCCGACGGCTTCCTCAGCCATGTGAAACGCATGGGTGCGCTGTTGCGCCAGCGCCTGGAAAGCCTGATCGGCAACAAGCGGGTGTTTTCGGAAGTCCGCGGCAGCGGCCTGATGATCGGCCTGCAATGCACAGATTCCAATCTCGAATTGATGACCGCGCTGCGCGAGCAGGGCCTCCTCAGCGTGGTTGCCGACGGCAATGCGCTGCGCCTGTTGCCGCCGCTGATCATTGACGAAACCCAGATCGACGAAGCGTGCGCGGCGCTGGAACGTGCCTGCGCCGCTATTGAATCGTGAGCCAAATTCGCCATTTTATCGGACTCGATGCATTCGAGCCCGCTACGCTCCGCGCCATGATCGAGCGCGCGGCGGCGCTCAAGCGCGCGCCGGATTCGGCTCAGAATGCGCTCGCCGGCAAGACTTTGGCGATGATTTTCGAAACCCCCTCGACGCGCACGCGGATTTCCTTCGATGTCGCCATGAGCAAGCTCGGCGGCCGTTCCATCGCGCTCTCGCCGGACGAGTTGCAACTCGGCCGGGGTGAATCGATCAGCGATACCGCGCGCGTGCTGTCACGCTATGTCGATGCCATATTGCTGCGCACCAGCAGCCATGGTTCGCTGCTGCAATTGGTCGGAAGTGCCGCCGTGCCGATCATCAACGGCCTGACGGACCGCACCCATCCGTGCCAGCTCATGGCCGATATTCTCACCTTCGAAGAACATCGCGGCGCGATTGCCGGGCAGCGTATCGCGTGGCTCGGCGACGGCAACAATATGGCGGCAACCTGGATTCAGGCGGCGGCACAGTTCGAATTTTCGCTCCGCCTGGCCTGCCCGGCGGCCTATGCGCCGGACGCCGAGTTCGTTGACTGGGCATTGGCACGCGGCGCCGATGTTGCGGTCACGGAGGATATCGGCGACGCCGTGGCCGGCGCCGACTGCGTCGTCACCGATACTTGGATTTCCATGAGCGATGACGCCGGCAAGCAGAAGATTAAGGATTTACAGCCCTATCAGGTCAATCAGGCGGTCATGGCACAGGCCGCCGCAGACGCAATCTTTCTCCATTGCCTGCCCGCCAAACGGGGGTTGGAGGTGAGCAAAGCAGTCATGGAGGGCGCCCATTCGGTGGTCTTCGATGAGGCCGAAAACCGCCTCCACGCGCAGAAAGCAATCCTGCTCTGGTGCCTGGCGGAAGAACCATGAGCGCGCCAGCTATCAGCGATTATTTCGTCCGCTCGTTTCGGCTCGACGCCGCCGGAGCGCGCGGGCGCCAGGTGCGTCTTGGCGATGCACTGCACACGATATTGCAACAGCATGATTATCCGAACGCGGTATCGCGCCTGCTCGGCGAGCTCGTGGCATTATGCGCCTTGTTGGCGAGCACGATCAAATATGACGGCGTCTTCACGGTGCAAACCCGCAGCGCCGGGCCGCTCAAGATGATGGTCGTCGATGTGACCAGCGCCGGCGAGATGCGCGGCTATGCGGATTTCGATGCGGCCGAACTGAGCGGCGTTCACACCGGAGACGGCGAAATATCCGTCCCCCGTATGATGGGTGCGGGTCATCTTGCCTTTACCGTCGACCAGGGACCGGACAGCGAGCGCTATCAAGGTATCGTCGCCCTCGAAGGCGCCACCTTGAGCGAATGTGCGCATAGTTATTTTCACCAGTCCGAGCAGATTGCCAGCGCCATCCAATTGGCGGCAGACAGGGTGAACGGCAACTGGCGCGGCGGCGCGTTAATGTTACAGCGCGAGCCCGACGATGGCGGTCACGGAAGGCCGCTCGGCCGCGATCAATTGCCCGATGACCCCGGCATGGAGCTTGCGGATCAGGAAGATCATGAGGATTGGCGCCGCGCCGTTATCCTGATGAGCAGCGTCACACCGGGCGAACTGCTCGACCACGGACTCGCCTCCGATCAGCTCCTGTTTCGCCTGTTTCATGAGGAGTCCGTCCGCGCCTACCAGCCGCGCGGCCTGACCTTCGGCTGCCGCTGTTCCCGCCAGCGCGTCGAATCCACCCTCAAAGCATTGCCGCAAGCGGAAGTCAGAACGTTGAAAATTGATGGCCGCGTCGTCGTCACTTGCCAATTCTGCAATAAATCCGAATCCTTTGGCGATATCGAGCTTGATGCCTTATATGCAGCACGAAGCTGAACGGAGAGTGACCGGCGATGACAAGATCGGCGAGAAAAGCAAGATCGGCGAAAAATAGAATGACAGTGCGGCTGCCCGGATTGCCGGAATTCATCGCCCTGATGGTACTGATTACCGTGGGCGCGCTCGGCGCGTGCCAAACCACAGTGACGCGCACGGTCATCCCGGAGTTCACCTACAAGCACCTGCCGGTGATGAGTTTTGCCGTCGCGCGTATTGAAATTGTTGAAACCTACCGCTCGCCCCTGCAATCACCGAATGTCGAACATCTCTTTCCCACACCGATCGCCGCGGCGCTCAGGCGCTGGGCCGATGACCGTCTCGAAGCGGTGGGCGGCGCGTATACCCTGCGCTTCATCATCGAAGACGCCAGCGCCACCATTGAAGAGCTTGAAACCGACAAGGATTTGGAGGCGCTGTTCACCACCGAACAGGCCGAGCGGATCGACACCCGCCTACGGGTAAAAATCGAAATTACCGATGAAAACGGCGCTGTTCCGGCTTTTACCAACACCGAGGCGGCGCGCACACGCACAATGCCGGAGAATGTTTCGCTCAATGAACGCGATCAGATTTACAACGATCTGACGAAGGCGCTGATGAATGATTTCAATACCAGTCAAGAGCAGATAATTCGCGAGTATTTCGAAATGTATCTTCGTTAACGGAAATCGCTGCGCCTATTCGCGATCCTTGTCCTTCGGGCGGGCGCGCTCGACGAATTTTTCCCCGTCCTGTTGCAACTCGTCTCGCTCAGCGCCTAATTTCGCCGCCAAGCGCTCAAAATTCGTGCGCCCCTTGCTCGCCTTGTTGACGGCGCCGGACTTGCGTTTTTCCTCTTTTTTCCGCTGCTTGCGGTATTGGTTGAGGTTTGTGATCTCCGCCATCTCTCGCAACCTTTCACGGCATTTGCATCGGTGGCGCTTCACGCCACCCGGCTCAGTGGATAAAATCTAACATATGGCATCTGAAGATAATATTTATTCCCATCACACAGGTCTCCGGACCGGGCCAATGAACGCCATAATGGGCGCTCGGCGATGAAAATTCTCTATGGCGTTCTCGCTTTCATCGTCCTGGTGGTGATTGCCGCCTTCGTGGTGCCCAGCTTCATGGACTGGAACAGCTATAAGCCCGAGATATCCGAACGCGTCGAAGCCCTGACCGGGCGCCAGATTTTCATCGACGGTGACATCGAAATCTCTCTGCTGCCGAGCCCGAAACTGCGCATTACCGATGCCCGGCTGTCCAATGTGGAAGGTGCCGAAGCGGCCGACATGGCGCGCCTTCAGGCGCTCGACCTGCAACTCGCCCTGGGGCCGCTGCTGTCGGGGGAATTCCAGGTCGCCAGTCTCAAATTAATCGAGCCGCTGATCGAGTTGGAACGGCTGGCGGACGGGCGTAAAAATTGGATTTTTACGCCGCCGGTGACGGAGAGCGACGGCACGGGCGATGGAGCCGAAGGTGAATCGCAAGAGGATTCCACCGAAATCAGCCTCGATTCCGTATCGATTAGCAATGGCACACTGGTGTACCGCGACAGCGCGTCGGGCAGGGTCGAATATATTCAGAATTTGAACGGCACGCTCTCGGCCAAATCCCTTGAAGGCCCGTTCCGGGCGGAGGGCAGCCTGGAAGTGCGCGGCATCGCCACCGCCTTCCAAATTGCCAGCGGCAACAAGCGTGCGGATGGGCATATGCCGGTCTCACTCAAAGCCACGCTCGGCGACGGGTTGGCGCAGGTCGGCTTCGAAGGCAAGCTCTCTTTGACGGATGCCGGCAGCGAGGGTTCGGGAACGTTGCGCGCCTCCGGCGCCGACCTTGCGGCGTTGCTGCAATCTCTCGGCATGGACAGCGGCCGCGCCGTCGCGACAGGGCAATTTTCAATCAAGTCCAGCGCCACATTTAGCGAAAGCAAAATTGCGCTGGACGAGCTGCAAATCCGCGTCGACGAAACACAGGCGACCGGCGCCATTGCGTATTCATTTACCGAGTTTTCAAACTTGGACGTGGCGCTCACCATAAACCGCTTCGATTTGGACAAGATTACCGAGAACGGCATTGCGGCGAACGGTTCTGGCGACACACCGGGGAGCGCCACAACGGGGAGCGCCACAACAGATGGCGCCAACGGCGCAGCCGAGCCCGCCGATGGAGAAGCGCCAGACAGCGATTATTTGGCAATGCTGCCCGATGACCTCTCGGCATCGATCGATCTGGAGGTCCAGACATTGCGCTATCTCGGCGGTGTGGTGCATCAGGCCCATGCCGTGTTGTCGCTCGACGAAGGCGTCCTCACCATCCAGCAGGCATCCGCCCTGTTGCCGGGCGGCAGCAATGTCGCCATCTTCGGCCAACTTTCACCGGGCGAGGCCGGGCCCAGGTTCGAAGGCCAGGTGGAGGTCGAATCCGACAATGCCCGCGCCGTCATTGCGTGGCTCGACCTGCTCAACGCGGCCGATATTCCGACCGACCGATTGCGCCGTTTCAGCCTGACCACGACGATCAGCGCCGATCAGAACGGCGGCGAATTATCGTCCGTGGAATTGCGCGTCGATTCCTCACGCCTGGTCGGCAACGCAAATTTCTCGCTCGGCGCGCGCAGCCGGCTCAACGCCGATCTGCATCTGGATCAACTCAACGTGGATGCTTATCTCGCCAAAAATGGACTAGGCGGCTCCACAGCCAGCGGCGCGACGAAAACCGCCAGCGGCGCCGCGCAAACGTCCGGCAACCATCAAACCGACATCACCTCCGACATCAGCCTCGGCACTGCGGCCAACACGACGGATAGCGATCTCCTGGACACCCTCGACGCCACACTGAAGCTCACTGCCGGCCGCCTCAGCTACGGCGGCGCGGTACTCTCTGGTGTCACGCTGGACGGCATTTTCAAGGACAATCTATTAACTCTCAATCGCCTCGATGTTTCCGACCTTTCCGGCGCCCGGCTGGCGCTCAGCGGTGACATCCGGAACGTTTTAACCGAGCCAGATGTAAATCTCGACTTTGACGTCACGGCCGAATCGATTCTCGGCCTGATGCGTGTCGCCGGCGTCGATCCGTCGTTTCGCGCCGACAGCCTGGGCGCCATCAGCCTTTCGGGAAATCTGTCCGGCGGGCGCGAAGCGATCAATCTGAATGCTCGTCTCGAAACACGGCCGGCAACGGTATCGCTGGTCGGCAGCATTCTCACGCCGTTTGAAGATGCGGCGCTAAATATGGGCCTGGAGATGCGCGCCGCCGACACCGCCGAGTTGCTGCGTGCCGCCGATATAACGCCGCCCAAGCTGGCCCGCCGGCTTGGGCCGCTGGCGCTCGACGGCGGCCTCGATGGCAGCCTGGACGCGTTGAATTTGAGCCTCTCGGCACGCGCCGCCGGCAACCATCTGCAACTGGCTGGCAATCTCGCCGATTTCTCCGGCCCGGCGCGCTACAATCTCGCCTTTGATTTGGCCAATCCGAGCTTCAGCGCCCTCGCCGAATTGCTGAGCGGCACACCCTATGAAGGAGAAGAAGTCGGTGCGGTGCACATCAAAGGCCGTCTCGCGGGCAACGGCGAAACGGCGGCACTCTCGGATTTGGACCTGACACTTGGCGAAACGCAGATCACCGGCACGGCGGATTTCGATCTCGGCGGTGCAGTGCCGGTGGTCGGCGCAGTCCTGGAGGCCGGATTGCTTGACGTTGGGCTCTTTATTGGCGGCGCCCGGGCGAGCACCCAGGATGGCGGCACGGGTTCGGCTGGCGGCGGCACAAACACAGCGTCCGCCGGTCAAAACGGTGGCGGGCGTGAGAGCCGCGACGCCCCCGGCCAATGGTCGCGCGAGCCGTTCGACCTGTCGCCACTGGCCGAGATCGAAGCCAATATAGCGGTCAATGCCGACGCCATTCTCGCCGGCGGCTACCGCTTCGATCAGGCCGAGGTCAAACTCCGCATCCGCAATGGCACGTTGGAGATCGATTCCCTACGCGGCCGCATTTTTGGCGGCCTGTTGGAAGCGGAAGGCGAGATTGCCAATGGCGCGCCACCGCAAGCCAATATCGCCTTCAAGCTCGACAATATGGATATTGCCGAGGCGCTACGACGGGCGGCAGATATCGAGGCGGCGACCGGGCGGACCAGCGTCGATGGCCGCTTTACCACCGAAGGCAACAGCGAATATGAGCTGGTCCGGGCGCTCCACGGCGACGCCACCCTGAGCGCGCGGGACGGCACCGTCGAAGGGGTGAACCTGCGCGCTCTCAGCGACCAACTGGGCGAGCTTAACGATCCCGCCGATTTTCTTAGCCTGGCGGACATGGGACTGTCGGACGGCACCACACGGCTCGATTCCCTCGACGGCACCATCCGCGTCAACAATGGTCTCGCCACCACCAACGATCTCACAATCCTCGTCGATGGCGGACGCGGCAGCGTGCGCGGCACCGTCGACCTGCCGTCCTGGCGGCTCGACCTCACCTCCCTCTTCACCCTCACCGACCACCCCAAGGCACCGCCCCTCGGCGTGCGTTTGACCGGCCCGATCGACAGCCCGGCGCGCGAGTTGCTGACCAAGGACATGCAAACCTATTTGATCAGCAAGATCGCCAAATCGACGGTGCAAAAACTGGTCCTGCCGAAACTGCGCAAGGGCGCCAAGGCCGAACCCGGCACCATTGAGGATACCCTGCTGCGCACCATTTTCGGCGACCCGGATGAAGATACACCAGCTATCAACCAGCCGCCGCAAAGCGGAGTTTCAGCACCCTCCCTGGCACCGCAGCAAGGCGGCACGCAAGCGCCTCCGCTCGCCGGTCAGGAATCCTCCACCCTCGCCCCGCAACAGGACGACAGCGGTTTCGAGCGCCCGCCCGAGCCGGCGCTGGCACCTCAGCCTGCGCCACAACCGGCCCGCGCGCCCGCACCAGAGCCGGCGCCGGCGCCTGAACGCGCGCAAGACGACCCGCTCTCGCCGCAAGACATCCTGAAAGGCGTACTCGACATTCTCGGTGATTAAAATGAGACCAATGGGATCGTTGACAGAATATTGAATACCCATCTCCGGCATCTCATTTAGAGTGGGAACGAGAACAAATGGCTTGCTGGGAGGAGACAACAAATGGCGCATAATTTCGACGCAATTATTATCGGCACAGGCCAGGCCGGACCATCGATGGCGCAACGCTTGACCGGGCAGGGCCTGAAGACGGCGATTATCGAACGTAAGCTGTTCGGCGGCACCTGCGTCAATGTCGGCTGCATTCCGACCAAGGCCCTGGTGGCAAGCGCGCGCGCCGCCTATATGGCGCGCCGCGGCGGCGATTTCGGCATCGCCATCGATGGCCCCATCACTGTCGATATGAAACGCGTGAAAGCGCGCAAGGACGGCATCGTCGAGCAATCGAACCAAGGCGTCACCAACTGGCTGAAGAATATGGACGGCCTGACCGTCTTTGAAGGACATGGGTCGGCATTGACACGTTAACTGGCACGGTCGCCAG
>JAPYQV010000575.1 GCA_029937205.1 Alphaproteobacteria bacterium | reverse complement strand
ACCACTTCCAACACCGCGCGGATATTGTTTTCGACCGATAGGCCGCGAAATATGGAGGCCTCCTGGGGCAAATAGCCGATTCCGAGGCGCGCCCGGCGATACATCGGAAGATCGGTAATATTGTGCCCGTCCAAATGGACGGTGCCATATTCCGAAGCGATCAACCCGGTCAAGATGTAAAAACAGGTGGTTTTTCCGGCGCCGTTCGGGCCGAGCAATCCAACCGCTTCGCCGCGCCGCACGGTAAGGCTGACATCGCGCAAAACCGGGCGCTTCTTGAAGCGCTTACCGAGATTTCGCGCCGCCAATCCCTTATTATCAGCCACCAGGCGCGGCGGCGTATTTGTTCCGCCACCTTGCTTATTTGGGCTCTGCATGTCGCCGCTGTCAGACATGAGCCTTATTATACCTCAAATTGTTAATTTTCTTCCTTTTTTGGCACGAACAGCCCGTGTACGCGCTTACGCTCGCCGTTTTCGGAAGCCGCGCTCATGACTTTGCTCTTGCCGCTGACCAGATCGAACTCCAGTTCATCGCCTTGAATGATGTTTTCTCCCTGGGTGAGGATCACGCTGCCACTGAGCCAGATTTTCTTGTTATCGACGTCATAGACGCCGCGCTCGCCCTGCGCCGTCTCGTTGGGCGAGGACACAAAGACGTTTCCTTCGGCGTCGATTTGCGAGATTCCGGGCGCATCCGGTGATTCGCTGTTGTCGCGGTAATGCACCACCAGAATATCCGCCTTGAGCAGCATATCGCCTTGGATCGCATCGACATCGCCGCGGAAGATGGCGAGATTTTCCGCCTGCCTGACTTCCAGCGTATCGGCGGTAATTTCAATCGGCGCCTGGCTGTCATGCTTGCCGCCTAAATCCTCGAGTTGCGCCAGCGCCGGTTTAAGGCCGGCGGCTGAGAGAATTATCGCAAGCGCGAAATAAAAGGCAATTCGAGCGCGCCTCATGTCAGCTCCGCCCGCCTGGAAAAATCGTCATCTTCACGCCACCCCCGAACAACATTATCTGCTTGTCGTCATCGACATAAAAATTGCCGGCCTCCAACAGGCCGAGCGGTCCTTGGCCCTTTACCGGTGCATCGCCATCGGCAATGCGCGCGCCAAGATCCACATGCGCCCGATCGGTATGAAATTCATGCCCCTGATCCGAAAAAATCGAAACATCCCCGGCCAAATCCAATAACCGTGCATCGCGCTCATAGAGCCCTTCACGCGCCGTCAAGGCGAGCCATTGCCCCTTGCCATCGTCTATGAACACATCAGCGGATATATCCTGCAATTTTACCAGAAGCGAATTCGGCTCTGTCTGACTGGCTTCCGCGGCGGTCACCGTATAAGGCTGATTTCGGTCGTCCACACCGAGATAGCGTGCATTCACCATGCGCAGCGAGCCATCAAGGCCGGACGCATCGCTGAACGTTATACGAAAGCCTTCCTCGCGCCCGGTGGCAAGCGGCCAGACAACCACCAGCCCGAGCAACAGCAGCGCCACCAGGGGCAGCCCGTAGCGCATAATGCCTACAAAATTGCTGTAGCCAAGGGTGCGACCGGCAGCGCCCGCGTAGCTTTTGGCCTGCAATCCGGCAAGGCGCGGCGCGGCCGGGTCGCGCGGCGGCGGCGTGCCGCCATATCTTTGGCTGGTGCTCATGAGATGCCCGCCTTCAGACAATCATGAATATGCAATATCCCGACCGGACGGGCGCCGTCGGTAACAAAGAGGCCAGTGATTTGACGCTCGTTCATCACCTGCACCGCTTCCGCCGCGAGCGCATCCTCGCGGATCACTGTCGGCGCCGCCGTCATCAGATCGCCCGCTGTTCGCGTCAGCAGGTCATCGCTGAAATGGCGGCGCAAATCGCCATCGGTGACGATGCCGAGCAAATCGCCAACCGCATCAATCACCCCGACGCAACCGAAGCGCTTTGCCGTCATGACGATCAGCGCTTCCGACATGACCGTGTCGGGCCCAACCAGAGGAAGGTCATCCGCACCATGCATGATATCGCGCACACGTATCAGGCTTTGGCCGAGTTTGCCGCCCGGATGGAAAACATGAAAATCGCTCTCGGAGAATGCCTTGCGTTCAAACAAGGCGACCGCGAGTGCATCGCCGAGGGCCAGCGTCATGG
>JAPYQV010000046.1 GCA_029937205.1 Alphaproteobacteria bacterium | reverse complement strand
GATTGGGACTTATTGAATTCGCAACAAGTGCACCGCTACGCGGTTTTGTTGCAGGTTACTCGCTGACAATCTTGACCCGTTGGCCCGGCGACAAAGGCTCGCCCGGACGGAGGCCGTTGAGGACGCGGAAACGCTCGACCTGAAAATCATCGAACGCCATGCTGCGCGACAATGTCTCCGCTGTGTCGCCGGCCCGCACCGTGACAATGCGCAGACGGCGCGGTTGCAGCGCCGCCGCCTCGGCTGTGCTCAGGCGGCGGAAGCTGAACGTCGTGCGGCGGAAATCCTCATCAAAGCGTGACGTTTGATCGCTCGGCGTCAGGAACAAAAAACGATAGATCTGATCGCGCGCGAAGCGGATAGCAACCAGGCGCACATCGCGCCGGCCATTGTCGGTCGAGATCGTGCCGCTGCCGGTCGCCGCATCCATACCGTTGATGGTGATGCTCTCGACGCCGGTAAACCTGAGGCCTTTCGCCCATTGCCGCGTGAGGTAGGTCTCCATACTGCCGGACGCGCCCTTCGGCTTGTCGCTGTCGAAACGCAGCACGGCGCCGCCGGAATTTTCGCCCAAGACCGCGGTTTCGCTGTTGTGCAGGCGAAAGCCGGGCGGCGCGGTGAAACGGAATTTGAGCCCGGCATGATCGAACTCGCGGCCGCGAATATAGCCCTGGTCGGGCGAATCGCCATAGACCATGCCGTCGATCTGATTGAGGTAGATATCCCGGTCGCGCGCCAGGCTGGTCCCTGCCCCGGCGCGCGCGCTCGCCGCCGCCTTCTCGACCCGGGCCGCGGTGCGCGGATGGCTGGCGAACAGGCCGCCGGCGGCATCGCGCCCTTCCTTGCCGGCGATCTTCTGGGCCAGTTGATGCTCGGCCCCCATGCCGCCGAGGAACGATGCCATCGCCTGCGGATCGAAGCCGGCACGCGTCAGATAACGCACGCCAAGCTGATCCGCCTCGAATTCCTGATCGCGCGAATAGCCCTGGATGTAGGCACCGGCGGCGAGGCGCGCGGCATTGCTCAGCAGCGGCTGGCCGACCACCACGCCGAGCACCGCCGCGCCGATATTGGCGAGCATGCCGCGGCTGACGCGCTCGGCGGTGTGGCGCGCCGTCACATGGCCGATCTCGTGCGCGACGACGCCGGCCAGCTCGGCCTCGTCATTGGCCAGCGCCATCAGGCCGCGGGTGATATAGACATAGCCGCCGGGCACGGCGAAGGCGTTGATCGCCGGGCTGTCCAACAGGGTAAAGGTGAACGGCGGCTTGGGCTGCTCGGAGGTGCTTTGCAGGAGTAGGCCGAGGCCATCGAGATAGCGCTTGAGCACCGGGTCGCGGTATTCGCCGCCAAATGCCTTGACCAGCTTGGGATGCTCCTTGGCGCCGATCGAGCGCTCCTCGGCGGGCGACATGAAGCCGGTGAAACTCTGCTTGCCGGTCGCCGGGTTTGTGCTGCAGCCGGCGAGCGTGACAGCGCCAAGCGCCAGGCCAATCAGCACCGGGAGGGAGATAAGAAAACGCCTGTTCACTCGAACACCTCGATCTGCTCCGGATAGGTGGCCTCAATCATGGCGCCATTATAGGATTTAATCCAGCCACGCACGCGGACGATGCGGCCCTTGTAGCTGAGAATATCCGTGCCGCCCTCGCCGAACTGCTTGCGGTCGCGCGGCTTGATGGCGATGGTGAAATCGCTCTTCCAGTCCTCGCCGAAATTGATATAGCCGCGCCGCCGCACGATGGCGGAATCGACCACCCGTCCTTCGACAAGCTGAAAACTGCCGACATGATACCCGGCTTCCTCGGGCGTCAGCACGGCGTAATAATCGAGCGCCCAGATACCGCTCCCCGCCAGGCGCGCGGCACGCTCGCGGGCCAACATCTCATCGATCAATGCGCGATTGTCGCGAAAACTGTAGACCCGCGCCCAGCCGCCGCCGAGCAACGCGCCCTGCAGCCAAAGCCCGTCACGCCGCACCAAGTGTGCCAGCATGCGGCCATAGCGGTCTTTCTTGCGCCCGCCATAATAGAGTGTGAGTTCGCGCCCGAGCGCCAGACCTTCAAGCGCCCGCTTGGCTTCTTCGGCCAAAGGCCAGGCGACGAAACCGCTGCGCCCGAGCGGCAGTTTCGGCGCCTGGATGCCGACCAGGCGTATTTCCGTGCCGCTTTCCAACAACAGCGTATCGCCGTCCACCACTTCCACGGCGCGCCCACTTTCGCCCTCGGCCAACAGACCGAAATCGGGCTCAAGCGCCTCGGGCTCGAGCACCTCGGACCTGAGCATGGCCAAGGGTAAAAACAACAGCATGGCAAGGAGGGCGACGAAACGTGGCATAGCGCGCGACTATAGCAGGTTCCCACAGGGCAGCGTGCGCAGCGTGCCGGGCGGGAAATTGGCGGGAAATTATTGGCAACCAGGCGCAAGCCCCACTTTAAATCCGCGCAAGCCCCTACCTTAAAATCGCGCGAACCCCTACACTGCGCGAAATAGGGGGAGTTGCGAGCCGTGAATAAACTGAGACGAACCGGCCTGGCCTTGGCACTGGCATTGGGCATCGGATTCTCGCTTTGGGGGGCCGTGCCGGCACAGGCGGAAGAACCCGATTTCTTCGCCTTCAGCGCCGGCGGCTACGATGTCAATGACGACGAGACGGCGGCCGAGTTCCGCGTCGAATACCGCTCGGACCTGCGCTTCTGGAAACTGCTGCCGTTCATCGGCCTGGCCGGCACCACCGACGCGGCGTTCTACGGCTATGCCGGGCTCGGCCTCGACATCTTTCTCGGCCGCCGCATTGTGATCCAGCCGAATGCTGCCTTCGTCGGCTATGCCAAGGGCGACGGCAAGGATCTCGGCGGCGGGTTGCAGTTCCGCACCGGCGGCGAGATCGCCTGGCGCTTCGACGATTATTCGCGCCTCGCCATTGCCTTCCACCACATCTCCAACGCCGGCATCTATGACGACAATCCCGGCACCGAGCTGTTGGTGCTGACTTATTCCGTGCCGTTTCGAAACCTGCCGCAATAACCGGCTGGCGCGCGGCCGATGAACCAACCCAGCGACACCCAGCAAGGCAAAATAACCGAACCAGCCTAACCCGGCGAGCTAACCGTGCGGCGTTTCAAAAGCCCGCGCGAGGCGCTCGGCCATGCGGTGGCGCTGTTGCGCGACGTCGAGCCCTTCGCCTCCTACAAATTCGGCCGCTTCACCGCGAGCCTCGCCGGACAGATCCGCCGCGGCCATTATCTCTTCACTTTCGAGGACGGCAGACTGGTCGGCTATATCGGCTGGGCGCGCTGCTCGGAAAAAATCGCCGAGGCCTGGGTCGCCGGCGAAACCTCACCGGCCTACAAGGATTGCCTCGAAGGCCCGTGCATGGTCGCCATGACCTTCCACGCCAAATCCCGCGCCGTCACGGTTTACCAGTCGCGCCAGGCGCGCAAGGTAAACGCCAACTGCAAGGTGTATATTTCGCGTGAATACACCGACGACCGCCCTTCGAAGAACCGCGCGGTTTTTAATCGTATTGTCACGCCTGGGAATTCGTGACGCGCGATAAAATGTCACGCCTGGGAATTCGTGACGCGCGATAAAATGCCACGCCTGGGAATTCGTGTCCGTCGATAAAATTTGGCCGATAAGGAGAAGGCGCCCTAGGCGCCGTTCCCCAGCACTTCAATTCATGCTATCAGGCGGAACGTCTATCCCAAATGCGCGCCCGTAGCTCAGCCGGATAGAGCACCAGATTCCTAATCTGGGGGTCGCAAGTTCGAGTCTTGCCGGGCGCACCATATTTTTCAATGGGTTAGAGAAAGATAATTAGAGCCTTCGCACTTACAAAATTGGTTTAGGCAACACACAGGCAACATTAATATTTTTCACGTTTCAATTCCCTTCTTCGATGAATGAGCAACGTCGGTGCAGGATATCGTGGCGAGGACCTTGGGGCCTAATGCTCCCCTATTCCTTCTATAATCCAACCTAACGCCAGCAATTAGCCGACCACCAGCGGCTGGTTGCGGGTTGTGCCGAGATTTGCGACCATACCCATAGGTTAGGGCATAAGAATTATCGGGGGGCGGATGCGTAAACAGCTTGTCGCGATCTTGCTCATCTCGCTCGCCCTGATCGGTGGCGCTCTGCTGCACGGCCACGCCGCCAGCGCCGCCACATCACGAGGCATCGACGTCACGCTCAAGGAGAGCGAGGCCAGGGACGCCGCCATCTCGGGCACGGTGCGCCTCTAACGGTTTCGCCGCCGAGCGCTTTGCGGTGCGTTTCTGCAATGGCGGCAAAATTGTCGGGTCCGATAACGTCCTCGATAGGATACCCAACGATTTCATCGATCGATCGGTTGAACCAGTCTTCGTAAAAATGGTTGGCAAACTGGTAACGGCCATTCCTATCAACGTAAGCCACGAAAGCGGGCAAATTGTCGGTAATCGTCCTCAGGCGCTCTGCGCTATTGCGCAAAGCCTCTTCCGCCCGGCTTTGCTCGGTGACGTCTTCGAGGGAGTAGATGAGCCGCGACCAGTCCTGTCTGTGGGCGGGTGGAACAACGTCCCGTGTACGGATCATGATCTTGGATCCGTCCATTTTGTCGTCCCACGAGGTGACGTCTATGGCCCACCTGCCTTCGATTAGGTCGATCAGAACGTCGACGAACGCCTCAAGCTCTTCGGGCAGCACCAGCGCCCCTTGATTTGAACCAAGATATTCCTCGGCACTTGCCGCGCCGTACAATTCGAGATTCGCATTGCTGATCTGAAGCAGTTCGGTCAGGTCGTAAGCTTCCATGACGCGATCGGGATGGTCCGCGAAGTAGCTGCGCCAATCCTCGACACCCGCATCGGCCAGCTCGTCGATCATCTTCTTGACCGCCGACCAATCCTCGACCCCGAGTGCCGCTGGCGCATCATCAAACACCTCGTGGTAGCGCGCTTCGCTTTCGCGCAGCGACTTCTCCACCCGCTTGCTTTCGGTGGTATCCTCGATTGTGTAAAGCACCCGGGACCAGGTCATTTGGTGGTCCGGTGGAAGCGAAACATGCCTGCGCGTCGATATTTCGATATCGTCGTATGTCAGTTCCCGGGACTCGATCTCGTAACTCGTTCGGCCTTCGATGAACGCAACCAGATTGGCTTTAAATTCCACCAGTTCCTCCGGCGGAATTATTTTGCCAAAGGTCGTATCGATCGCGACTTACTGGCTCGGTGCGCGGTATATGTCCAGCGCTGCCTGATTGATACTTGTCACCGAAGCGAGGCGATAGGCACGGATCGATTGGTCTTCATGTTGTTCTAAGTAACGGTACCAATCCGTTACTCCCTGATCCTTGAGGTCGTCGACCATGTCCTTTATCAGCGACCAATCTTCTTCCCAGATACCGATGCGGGATCTCTCGAGTAACTTTCCCTGGTTCTCGTCGCGCCGCGGCAATGAGGGTTTTTCCGGGCTAGCCCCCTCGGGCCCCTGTGTATTTTCTGTACTCGCTTTTTTCTGGTCGCTCATGGGTTCTCGTATATCTATTCCGCGTTCATGAGAGTCAGCGACTAAAAAGAATGACGCACCCCCATGATCTTGCCAAGCACCTGACCGGTTCCCGGGCGGGGTTTCTCATTTACATAAAACCATGGCGCGGAATTCGATAATACTTCAATGCGCGCTCGACAAGAGTGCGTCCATGCGGCAAAAAGGCGACGCCGTGTTTGCGGCTTCGAAGAACAAAACAAAAAACGACAGTGAAAGGGGTGCCGCATGGCTTCCTATCTTTGCGGCATCGACATTGGTGGCACCTTCACCGATTGCGTGATTGTCGACGGTGATGGCGCCGTGACCACGGCCAAGGCGCCTTCCACACCACATGATTTTGCCCACGGGGTGCAAGATGCCCTGAAAGTCGCCGGCGCCAAGCTTGGCCTGGAACTTGATGCGCTGTGCGCCAAGATTTCCATGCTTAGCCACGGCACCACGGTCGGCACCAACGCCATTATTCAAAAGCGCGGCGCCAAGGTCGGGCTGATCACCACGCGCGGCCATAATGACGTGATCCACATCATGCGCGGCTCGCGCGGCCTCACCGGGCACGATATCCGCCTGGTGGTGCACATTCCAGAAAGCAAGAAACCCGATCCGATCATACCCAAACGCTTGATCGAGGGGGTTTCAGAGCGTGTCGATTGCTTTGGCAAAGTGATCGTGGAACTCAACGAAGAGGAGGCCGAGATCGCCATCCGCCGCTTGGTGGAGAAAGAGGTGGAAGCCATCGCCGTATGCTTCCTGTGGTCGTTCCTGGCCCCCGCACACGAGGCGCGGGTAAAGGAGATGATCGGCGACATCGCGCCCGGCATGTTCGTCACGACCTCGTACGAACTGGTGCCCAAATGGGGCGAATATGAGCGCACCGCGGCGGTGGCGCTGAATGCCTATATTGGCCCCCTCACCACCGGCTATCTGGCCGGCGTGGCGCGCGACGTGAAAAGCCTGGGCTATCATCAACCGTTGCAAATCACCCAATGCGCGGGCGGCACCATCTCGGTCGAGCGCGCCATGGCGGCGCCGCTGCTGACACTCGATTCCGGCCCCGTCGCCGGGGTCACCGGGTCGCAATATGCTGGCAGCCTGATGGGCTATGACAACATCATCACCACTGACATGGGCGGTACCTCTTTTGATGTCGGTATTATCCATGATGGCAAACCGGCCTTTTCCTACACCAGTCTGGTCCATCAATACGCCTATTACCTTTCCAAGGTCGATATCCAAACGATTGGCGCGGGTGGCGGCTCCAAGGCATGGATCGACGAGACCTCCGGTATGTTGCGCGTCGGCCCTGAAAGCGCCGGTGCGGAACCGGGTCCGGCCTGTTATGGCCGTGGCGGCGACGTGGCGACGGTGACAGATGCGGATCTGCTGCTCGGTTATTTGGACGCTGAGAATTTCGCCGGTGGTACGCTCTCGCTCGACCGCGCGGCGGCGGAAGCGGCGATCAAAAAAATCGCCGATCCGCTCGATATCAGCCTGATCGAAGCAGCCGCCGGCATCGTCAAGATCGCCGAGTTCCAAATGGCGGATCTGATACGCAAGGTGACCATCCAAAAGGGCTTCGATCCGCGCGATTTCGTGCTCTTTGCCTTTGGCGGCGCCGGGCCGGTTCATGCCGGCGTGTTTGCCCGCGAGCTTGGTGTTGCCAAGGTCATCGTGCCGCAGCGCGAGACCGCCTCCGTCTGGTGCGCGTTTGGCGCGGCGGCGGCGGATGTGCTGCACGTGCATGACCGCGTCAACATGATGCGCTCGCCGTTTGATGTGGCGGAAGTGACCGGCCTCTTAGGTGAACTGGACACGCACGCCCGGGCCGATCTGGCGGCGGATGATATTCCGCCGGCACGCCAGCGATTGCGCTTCTCCCTCGATATGCGCCACAAAGGCCAGATCAATGAGGTCGAGGTGGAAATCGCCGGGCCGTTATTGACCGAGGCGGATTTACCCGGCCTGCATGAAGCCTTCGTCACGCGATATGAACGCCTTTACGGTCAGGGTGCCTCATTGCCGGGTGCGCGCCTCGAGATCGTCACGTATCGTTGCCGCGCTGCCGCGGATACGGCCAAACCCCGCCTCACGCGGAGCGAGAATTTGAGCGCAATCATCGACAGTGGTGCCAAGCGCCCGGCCCGTCCGGTATTCTGGTCGGAATCGAGTGAGACGATGGATACCCCTGTCTTTGAGGGTGAGAAATTGATGCCGGGCAATAGCGTAGCCGGCCCCGCAATCGTCGAAACGGCGGACACCACTGTGGTGGTCCATCCCGGGCAAACGCTCGCGGTCGACGCATTCGGAAATTTCGAGCTCTCGCTCGAAGCCGTTTAGGGAGGGCGAAATATGCCACGCATCAGCCAGATCACCGACGTCGCGTTTGACGGCATCGATAACCCTTACGTGCCGCCGAAGGAACTCAGCATTTCGCCGAGTCTCAAACTGCACCGTGATTGGGATGAGAATATCGACCCCATCACATATGAGGTGATCCGCCACAATCTCTGGAACATCAATGAGGAGCACGGCGCGACGATCCAGCGCATTTCAGGCTCACCGGTGGCGATGTTCGCGCTCGACCTCAACCCGTCGATCCTCACCGAAGACGCCGAGTTCGTCTATTTCGGCCCTTATATGCAGTATATGTCTGGCGTCACCGACACGCAGGTGAAGTGGATACTGGAATACCGTTCCGACAATCCCGGCATCACGGCGGGCGATATGTTTCTTGCCAACGATCCCTGGGTGGGGGCGGCGCATCAGATGGATGTGATGCTGATCTGCCCGGTGTTCCACGAGGGTGAACTGTTTTGCTGGATCACCAATTGCCTGCATCAATATGACATTGGCGGCATCACGCCGGGCAGCTTCTGCCCGTCGGCGGAAAGCGCCTTTGACGAGGGCATCCTTATTCCGCCGGTGAAGATCGTCGAAAACGATGTGGTGCGGAGAGATATCGAGGCGCTTTACCTGCGCTCGTCGCGCAAGCCCGATATGGTGGCGCTCGATTTCCGCGCCCAGTTGGCCGGCAACATGACCGCCAAGGCACGCATTGAGCAACTCATCACGCGCTACGGCGCCAAGACCGTCAAGAGCGTGATGAAGAAGGTGATCGACAATTCCGAGGCCGCTTTCCTGGCCAAGCTGAAAAGAATTCCTGACGGCGTGTGGCGCGACCGCACTTATATTGAAGCTTGCCGCCCGGGCGATCGCCGCACCCATCGGGTGCAGATTGCGCTGACCAAGAAAGACAACAAACTGATTTTCGACAATGAGGGCACCGCACCGCAGGACGGCGCCATGAACGCCACCTATTCAGGTTGGCGCGGTTCGGTGATGGTCGCCATCAATGAACTGTTGAGCTGGGATCAATATTTTGCCGTCGGCGGGGCGCTCCGTCATATCGAGTTTGACCCGGTGCCGGGCACGCTCAATTGCGCCAATTTCCCGGCCTCCGTCTCGACCGCGCCGACCCAGTCGATGGAGATCTCGCTTTACCCGGCCTACAACATCATATCCAAGATGCTCTATCCCGACCCGGAGCTGCGCCAGGATATCATGGGTATCGGCGGCACCAGCCAGTGGCCGACAACCATTTTCCGCGGCATCGACCAATGGGGCGAGCGCTACGGCTATTTGTTGATCGATCCGATCGGCGGCTCGATCGGCGCATTCGCGCAAGGCGATGGCATCAATACCGGTGGCCAGGCGCGCACGCCGATCGGCCAGTTGCCCAATGTCGAGCACAATGAGCAGCTTTTCCCGCTCCTCTTTCTCTACCGCAAGGAGCTGCCGGATTCAGGCGGCGCCGGCAAGTTCCGGGGTGGCCTCTCGGCGGAAAGCTGCTTCATCCCGCACAACACCGACTTTATCACGCAGGACACGCTCTCGTCGGGCAACGCAATCCCGACATCGACCGGCATGATGGGCGGTTATCCGTCCACCACCAACGCCTACACCTTCATCACAGAGAGCGATATTCTCGAGCGCATGAGCGTATCGCAGCTGATCGAAGATACCTCAGAGGTCAAAGGCAATTCGGTACTACTCGGTCTGCGCCAGGAGAATTTTACTCAGAATGCGGCAGATGTTTATGCCGTGCGCTGGTCCGGCGGCGGGGGTTTCGGCGATCCCATGCAGCGCGACCCCGAGCTGATCGCACATGATCTTGAGCATCTCAACATCACGCCCGAGGCGGCGCGGAAACTCTTCGGTGCCGTGCTCGATGCGGACGAACAGGTGGATGCCGCGGCGACAGAGGAAAATCGCACGCAAATCATGGCAGCACGCGTGAAGCGCCTCGGTAACGGCAATGGCGCGCGTGACATCCATACCGGCGAGCCGAGCCTGCCGGCGGGTGACAATATTGCTGTGTATGGCACGGGCGATGCGGCGCGCTGGGCCTGCGCGCGCTGCGCCGCCGATCTCGGCCCGCTCTCGGACAATTACAAGGATGTGTGTCTCCGCGAAGATCTTCCGGTCTCGGATTCGAATCCTCTGGTCGGCGATCCGGCGGATTTTGTCGATGATGCGGTCGCCTTCCGTCTTTTCCATTGTCCGAGCTGTGGCACCCATATCGACAATGAAATCGCCGTCGAAAGCGATCCGGTGATGCGCGATATCGAATTGATGTTGTAATCGCTTTCAGCATTCCGCCGCGAGGTGTTACGCTTTCGCCATGAGCGCGCGATTCGCGATAATCCTTGCGGCGGTGACAGTACTGGCGCTTGCCGCCTGCGAGAGCGGCCCCCGCTTGGCCGCGACCTCGGCGCCGGTGACGGTGGAAGGGGACACCAGCGCTGCCTTCCAACCCATAACCGACATTCCCATTCCGGAAGGTGCACGGCTCGACAGTGGGCGCAGTCTGGTGCTGGGCGGGCAGGACAATTGGACCGGCCGGCTGGTATTCAGCGTTGGCGAATCCTCGGCCGACGCCTTCGCCCGCTATCATCAGGAAATGCCGCGTTTCGGTTGGCGTCTGATCACCAGCGTCCAAGCCGAATCAAGCGTACTCGCTTTTTCTCAGGGCGAGCGCATTGCCACAATTCAGATCGAGGGCCGCACCCTTTCAGGTGCTACCGTCGCCATCACCATGTCGCCGCGTCATGCCGACAACGGTGATTCCGTACAGGTCTCGCCGCTCGGGGAATAGACGACCATGGAAAAGCATTTCAACTTCTCGAACGCCCACAAAGACTTGATCGCGCGCGATGCCGAGCATGTGCTCGGTTGGCGCTATGCGCCCGGCATCGTTTTTGAGCAGGGGCGCGGCAGCACCATCATTGATGTCGACGGCAATGAATATCTCGATTTTACGTCGGGCATGATGTGCCTGCCGCTCGGCCACGCACATGAGGAACTGACCGAAACACTGCGCGAACAGGCGGGACGTTTCCTGCATGAGAATAGTTGGTATTCGAATCCGCAACTGATTGATTTCGCCGAAGCCATAACGGCAACGCTGCCCGACGGGCTCGATGTGGTGAACTTCACCGTCACCGGTTCGGAGGCCAACGAGGTCGCCATGCGCATGGCGCTCGGCGCCAGCGGCAAGCACGATATCATCTCGGTGATACGAGGCTTGCATGGCGGTAGCCTGGCGGTGGAAGGGCTGACCTCGATCGGCGGCGCGCGGCGGCGGAATTTGGGGCCTCTTTTGGCGCCGGCCAGTGCGCCGGCGATCCACGCACCGCTGTGCTGGCGCTGCCCGATCAATCTCGATTACCCCTCCTGTGGTGTCGCTTGTCTCGCGGCGAGTGAAGATCTGATCGACCAGACGACGAGCAGCGAGGCGGCGGCGGTTATTGCCTAAACCATCC
>JAPYQV010000574.1 GCA_029937205.1 Alphaproteobacteria bacterium | reverse complement strand
ACTCAAAATCCTGCTCGGGGAAACCGCTGCCCGCCTCGGCCTGGCCGACCTCGATATTCAGAGCGAGGCCATTCCCGACGAAGATTGGGCAGCCAACACGGCACAAAAATTTCCCCTGGTGTTTGCCGGGCGCTTTGTCGTGCATGGCGATCATCTGCGCCCGCCGCCGGGCCGCATTGCGCTTCGCATCAATGCCGGCAACGCCTTCGGCTCCGGCACGCACGGCTCGACACGCGGTTGCCTGCTGGCGCTCGATGCTGTGGCCAATCAACGCCGGGTGGCGCGCGCGCTCGATCTTGGCTGCGGTTCGGGCATTCTTGCCATCGCCATCGCCAAATGCTGGGCCGGCGGCGGCATGGGGAGCGCCGAGATCGTGGCGGCGGATATCGACCCGGCGGCGGTCGCCGGAACGCGAAATGCGGCGGATGAAAATGGCGTCGCCGAGCGCGCCCGCGCCTGCCTCAGCGATGGCTTCGCCGCCCGCGAGATCAGTAGCGCCGCGCCCTACGATCTGATCTGCGCCAACATCCTCGCCAACCCCTTGCGCGAGCTGGCGCCGGATGTGGCGCGCCACTTGTCGCCGGGTGGTCTCGCCATCCTGTCGGGGTTGTTGAGGCGCCAGGAAGACGAGGTGGCACAAGCCTATCAAAGCGCCGGATTGCACCTCACCGACCAAATACGGCGCGGCGATTGGTCGACCCTGTTGTTGACCAAATGAAGCGGAAGCTGTCACAACAGGCGCCATGAGCAACATGACCAATACGTATGAAGGCGACGACAGGCTGGGCGAGTTACTCGCCGCCGCCGGGGTGCCGGAGTCGGTGGTGGCGGTCAAGGAATTGATCGCCGGGATTGCTGCCGCGCCGCGTCCGATTGACGACAGTGAATGGTTACGCCTGGTGGCGCCGTCCCCGGCGGGTGCGCTGCGCGGCCAGCTTGTGGCGCTTTACGAACTGTCGGCGTCGGCCGAGGATGGCATTGAAGAGCGTGGCGCGTCAGCAGCGCGTCTCGCCGATTTACGCGCAGAGCTGAAGCGCCGCAGCCTCGATGGTTTTATCGTGCCGCTCGCCGATGAGCATCAGGGCGAGTATGTCGCCCGGCGTTCGCGCCGCCTGGCGTGGCTCACGGGCTTCACCGGCTCGGCTGGTATCGCATTGATTTTGGCCGAAGCGGCGGCGCTTTTTACCGATGGCCGCTATACCCTGCAAATCGAGAAGCAGACCGACGGCGATCTCTATGAGCGCTTGCATATCACCGAATCACCGCCCGACAAGTGGCTCGAAGCGCATCTTTCCGCCGGCATGAAAGTGGGTTTCGATCCCTGGCTGCACAGCGCCGATCAGCGCCGGCGCTTCGCCGCCGCCTGCGCCCGTGTCGACGCTGAGTTGGTGCCGCTGGACAGCAACCCGCTCGACGAAATCTGGCGGGCCCAGCCGCCCCGGCCGCTGGCGCCCATCCAGCCGCATCCGGTGCGCTTTGCCGGGCTCGAATCGGCGGACAAGCGGCGCGCCGTCGCGGCCAAGGTGAAAGCGGCGGGTGCCACGGCGGTGTTCTTGAGCGCGCCCGATTCCATCGCCTGGCTGCTGAATGTGCGTGGCGCCGATGTGGAATGTGCGCCGTTGCCGCACTCCTTTGTCATTTTGCACACCGATGGCCAGGTGCAATGGTTCGTCGATCCACGCAAGCAGGTGGCGGAACTGGCCGAGCATCTCGGCAATGAAGTTTCCAGCGCCCCGCCCGAGGCGCTGGGCGCCGCGCTCGACGCCTTGGCCGCCAAGGGTGCGTCCGTGCAGATCGATCCGGCTGGGGCGCCGGATTGGGCCTATCAACGTTTGCACGCGGCCGGGGTGACGGTGATCAAGAAGGCGGATCCGTGTGCGCTGCCCAAGGCGCGCAAGAACGAAACCGAACTGGACGGCATCCGTGCCGCGCATCTCCGCGACGGCATGGCGTTGACCCGCTTTCTTCATTGGCTCTCCGGCTTGGACGGCACCGAGGGCATCACCGAATTGGCGGCGGTGGAAAAGCTGGCCGGCTTCCGCGCCGGCGGCGCCCATTACCGCGGGCCGAGTTTCGATACCATATCGGGCGCCGCAGCCAATGGCGCCATTGTGCATTACCGGGTCACGCCCGAAAGTGACAGTGCGCT
>JAPYQV010000573.1 GCA_029937205.1 Alphaproteobacteria bacterium | reverse complement strand
CGCCAAGACTGATCAATATCCAGGCCCGGAAGCACTGTAGCGCGCCGTAGATAGCCGCCAGCGGCCAATAAATATATTCCCCACCCGTGACGATCAGCCAAATTGCCAAGGCGATGAGCCAGCCGCCGTGCAATAATGAAAAAAGCGGATAATGCCGGGCGCCGAATTCCTGCCCGCCTCGGGCGAGCAGGCGGCGGGTATTGCGACCGGCATAGAAAAGTTCTCCGAGACGCTGCAGAACAACCGCGCCGAGGATGATCCAGGCCTCTGTCACGCGCTGTCGAGCCAGGTGGCGCTCACGCGCCGTTGAGAATGAGGAAGCCTGCCGTGAACCCCGGCCCAAGGCTCGACATCAGACGCCGCTTGGCGCTGCCCTGTTGCAAGGCACGCTCGAGAACGAACATGATCGTCGCCGCCGACATGTTGCCATAATCGCGCAGGATATCCCGGCCATGGGCCAATCCGCCGGATTGCAGGCCGAAAACTTCCTCCAAGGCGTTCAGCACCTTGGCGCCGCCCGGGTGGCAGACAAATTCGTCGATATCGCTAAGCTCAAGACCATTATCCGTGAGGAAACCTTCTGTCGCCTCGCCCATTTTGGAACGCACCAGATTGGGAATATCGCGCGAAAAGAGAACGCCGAAGCCATCATCCTCAATGCGCCAACCCATGATCTCCAGGGTGTCAGGCCAGGTATGTTCGCCCCAGGCGGAAAGTTCGGGGCCTTCCATATCCGTGTTCAAGACCGCTGCGGCAGCGCCGTCGCCAAAGAGAGCGGTGGCGATCACATTGCTTTTGCTGCGGTCGCTGAAGCGAAACGTCAGGCCGCAAAGCTCGACCACCGCGAACACCACATTCGTTCCCGGCATGGCACGCGCCAGGGCACCCGCCCGCGCCAGACCGATGACGCCGCCGGCGCAGCCCAGGCCGAAGATCGGCAAGCGCTGCACATTGCGCCGCATGGCCAGGCGCTCGACCAGCAGGGCATCGAGACTGGGCGCGGCAATTCCCGACGTGGAAGCGACGACCAGGGCGTCGACATCTTCAATGGCGAGCCCGGCTTGTTCCAGGCTGCGCAATACGGCGCGCTCCAACAGAATTACCGCATGTTCGATAAATAGCGCATTGCGCTCGGCAAAGCTGTGCTCCTGCAAATACCAATCGATCGGCACACAGGAATGGCGCGTGCCGATGGCGGCGTTTTTAAACACTGGCATGAGGCGGTCGAAATCGTGAAAGGAACCACGAAACAGTTTGGCCGCCCCGCGCATCACGTCTTCCTGCTCGAGGACGTGATCCGGGACCGCAGTAGCGAGCGCGCCAAGGCGCGCATATGCGGCGTTTCGTCCGGGCAATTCCACGCCCGCTTCTGCACTGATTACCATACCTACTCCCTGATCAAATCATAACATCTATTAAATTCTCTCAGGGAAACCTTCTGCGCCAACCGTCACAGCCAAATTTTAGGTGCATGATGTCGGTAAAAAGTTGTAATTGGTGGGGACTCGACGAACCAGGTAGGAATATATGAAGACGAAGAAACGCGGCGCAGGTTCAGACCGCGATGACACAGGCAAGAAACGGCCGGCCATAATTCAGCCTCCGCGCAAGCGCGGATTGCTGGCTCGCCTGCGTACTTATTTTCTTACCGGCATCGTCGTCTCGGCGCCGGTTGGTATTACCATCTGGTTGATTTGGCTGTTTGTCGCCTTTGTCGACAAATCGGTGGTTCCGCTCATTCCCGATGCCTACAACCCGTCCGACGTACTCGGTGTCAGCGTGCCGGGTATCGGCGTGATCGTCTTGCTGATTGTGGTCACCTTTATCGGTTTCATGGTGACCAACTTCTTCGGCCGTTACATGGTCCGCTTCGGCGAGCGGATGGTCTCGCGCGTCCCCGTGGTGCGCACCATCTATGGCGTCCTGAAGCAGATATTCGATGCCGTGCTGGCGCAATCGGAAGGCGCCTTTCGTAAAGTCGTTCTGATCGAGTATCCGCGCAAGGGAATATGGGTGATCGGCTTTGTCACCAGCAACACCCAGGGCGAAGTTAAGCGCGTAACGCTGGAAGAAATGGTCAATGTATTCCTGCCGACGACGCCGAACCCGACTTCAGGGTTTCTACTGTTTGTGCCGCGTAAGGATTGCAT
>JAPYQV010000572.1 GCA_029937205.1 Alphaproteobacteria bacterium | reverse complement strand
CACCGTGATACGCAGCACATCGCTGATCTTTTCAACCGCAAAACCAAGTTTTACGAGTATTTTGGTAATCTCAGACTCGTGCAGATCGAGGCCACCAAGTGTACGGACCCGTTCCGGCCGCAGGTCGACGGTCTTTTGCCAATCAGGCACAGCGCCGGCGATCACTAAATCACTTGGCTCGCCACCGCAGAACTCCTGGATGAGCTGCGTCGCGGCTTCCATGCCGGGAACAGCGCTCTCCGGATCCACACCGCGCTCGAACCGATAGCGGGCGTTGCTTTCGATGCCAAGTTTGCGGCCAGTTGTCGCCGTCCGCACGGGGTCAAACCACGCGGCTTCGACGAACACATTGACCGTATCTTCCGTACACCCGGAATAGGAGCCCCCCATGATGCCGCCCAACGCAAGCGCGCGTGCTTCGTCGGCAATGACAGTCATAGAGTCGTCCATTTGGTATGTCGCATCATCAAGCGCATCAAGGGTTTCGCCAGTTCGGGCCAAGCGGGGCACAATAGCGCCGGTGATTTTGTCGGCGTCGAACACATGCAAGGGCCGTGCTTGATCGATGGTCAGCAAGTTGGTGACATCCACCAACGCCGATATGGGCCGCAAACCAACCGCCCGCAATCTATCCTGAGCCCATTGGGGGCTCGGGCCGTTTTTGATTCCCCGAATGTAACGGCCAACGAAATGCGGACAGGGATCATTAGTGGGGTTCGGAAAATCGAGCCGCACGTCAATTGGCGACGGAAAAGTCCCCCGAACAGGTGACCTATCAAGCGGCTTTAAGGTTGCCGGCAGGGCCGCAGCCAAATCCCGCGCAATGCCCTGAACGCCCAAACAATCCTGGCGATTAGGGGTGATCGCAATGTCGATGACTGGATCGTCGAGACCCATCACCTGCGCAAACGGCGCCCCCAGGGGCGCGTCGTCAGGCAATTCAATGATGCCGGTATGGGAATCCGACAACCCCATTTCACGCTCGGAACACAGCATACCGCGGCTTTCAACACCGCGAATTTTAGCTTCCTTGAGCTTTATTGAATCACCAGGCCCCATGCCTGGAACCGTACTGCCCACAGGTGCAAATACGCCTTTCATACCGGCGCGGGCGTTGGGTGCCCCGCACACCACTTGTGCATCTCCAGTCCCGGTATCGACCACACATACCTGCAGCTTGTCCGCGTCGGGATGCGGTTCAATGCTTTTAACGTACCCAACGACGAAGGGTGCTAAATCCGCCGCCCGGTCCTCCACACCTTCAAGCTCAAGACCGATGGCCGTTAATTTGTCTTTAATAGTGTCGAGGTCCGCCGTCGTTTCCAGATGTTCACGCAGCCAATTTAGGGTGAATTTCATCGGGCCAGACCTCCTGCCAAAGTAGGCACGTCGAGGGGCACAAAGCCATAATGTTTGAGCCAGCGCAGGTCCGAATCAAAGAATGAACGCAGGTCGGCGATGCCATACTTGAGCATGGCCAAGCGGTCGATACCCATGCCGAACGCAAAACCTTGATACTCGCTCGGGTCCAAATTCACGTGTTGCAGAACGCGCGGATGGACCATGCCGCAGCCAAGAATTTCAAGCCAATCATCGCCTTCGCCGATGCGCAGCTCGCCGTCTTTACGTGAGCAGCCAATGTCAACTTCAGCCGAGGGTTCGGTAAATGGGAAGTAGGAAGGACGAAACCGCATGCGCACATTATCGGTTTCAAAGAATGCGCGCGCGAACTCTTCCAAACATCCCTTCAGGTGACCCATGTGGGTGGTGCGGTCAATAACCAACCCTTCAACCTGATGGAACATTGGTGTGTGGGTCATGTCCGAATCACACCGGTAAGCCCGGCCGGGGGCGATAATTCGGTACGGTGGATCAGCCGCCAACATCGATCTTATTTGAACTGGCGACGTGTGCGTGCGCAGAACTTTTGCATCCCCATCCTCACCCGCCGGGAAATAGAAAGTATCGTGCATCTGCCGCGCTGGGTGTTCCGGGGGAATGTTAAGAGCGGTGAAGTTGTAAAAATCTTCCTCGATGTCCGACGCTTCCGCGACGGTAAAACCCATATCGCCAAAGATGGCGGTCACTTCGTCGATCACCTGGCTGACCGGATGTATGAGACCGGACGCTTCTGGTCTCACTGGCAAGGTCACATCGATGAAC
>JAPYQV010000571.1 GCA_029937205.1 Alphaproteobacteria bacterium | reverse complement strand
AGTGGTGGCGGCGCTGCCGGTGGCCGATGACGACGAGATCATGCTGGTTACCGATGGCGGCCAACTGATCCGCTGTGCGGTGCACGATATCCGCAAGGTCGGGCGCACCGCGCGCGGTGTGCGGATTTTCCGCCTCGCCGAGGATCGCCGCGTGGTCTCGGTTGCCCATCTCGGCGAGGCTGCCAACGGTGACGCGGAAGCGGACGGCGAAGCGCCAACGAATGGCGAAGCTGGGGCGGATGGCGAAGCCGAGACAGAAGCTGAGGAAGAAGGCCAAGCATGAGCAAGCAACGGATCGGCATTTATCCCGGCACATTCGACCCCATCACCTCGGGCCACTGCGATATTGTGCGCCGGGCCCTACGATTGGTGGATAGACTTGTCATTGGCGTTGCCGCGAATGCGGACAAGGGGCCGCTGTTTGACCTTGAGCAACGCATCGAGATGGCGAAGAACGATCTTGCCCGCTTTGATCCCAGCGGCGATCGTATTGAGGTCCGCTCCTTCGACATCCTGTTGATGCATTTCGCCGAGGAAATGAATGCTGGGATGATCGTGCGCGGCCTTCGCGCCGTATCCGATTTCGATTTCGAATTCCAGATGACCGGCATGAACGCGCGCCTCAACCCGGAGATCGAAACCGTCTTTCTGATGTCGTCCGAGAGTCACCAGTTTATCTCGTCGCGCTTCGTCAAGGAGATCGGCGCGCTGGGCGGCGATATCACCAGCTTTGTCTCACCCGCCGTGGCCAAACGTTTGGCCGCGCGCTACGCCGAGGACTGAGGCCGGCGCGCGCGCTCCGCGTCTCACGCTCGCGCCTCACGCCAAATCATGCGGGTCGATCTTTTCGATTTTACATTGCCGCCGGAGCGCATTGCCGCGCGCCCCGTTTCGCCACGAGATTCGGCGCGTCTGTTGCAGGTGGCGGGCGATGACCTGCATGATCGAACGGTGCGCGATCTGCCAGCGCTGCTCAATCCCGGCGATGTGCTGGTGTTGAACGACACCCGCGTGGTGCCGGCCCGCTTGACCGGGCGGCGCGGCGAAGCGCGCATCGAGATCACCTTGCACCGGCGGTTGGAAGACGGCCTATGGAGCGCGTTCGCCCGCCCGGCCAAGCGCCTCAAGCCGGGCCAGGAGATTGTCTTTGCCGATGATTTTTCAGCCCAGGTGGAATCCCGCGATGGCGGCGAGGTGCGACTCCGCTTCGCCCTTGATGGCGGCGCCCTGCGCAACGCATTGGAGCGCCATGGCAGCCCGCCCTTGCCGCCCTATATACCCCGCGACTGCGGCCCCGATGGCCGTGATCGGGCGGACTATCAGACCATCCATGCCGTTCATGACGGCGCCGTGGCGGCGCCCACTGCCGGATTGCATATGACGGCTGAACTGAATGCGGCGTTGAGCGCGCGCGGCGTCAGATCTGAATTCGTGACGCTTCATGTCGGTGCCGGTACGTTTCTACCGGTGCGCGTGGCGGATACGGCGGATCATGTCATGCATAGCGAATGGGGCGCGCTCAGGGCTGAGACGGCGGCGCGCATCAATGCCGCGCGGGGCAATGGCGGGCGCATCGTTGCGGTGGGCAGCACCAGCCTGCGTATCCTCGAGAGCGCGGCGGACGCAGGTGGCCGACTTTCACCCTTTTCAGGCGATATCGATCTCTTTATCGTGCCCGGCTACCGTTTCAAAATAGTTGATCTGATGATGACCAATTTTCACCTGCCGCGTTCGACCCTGTTTATGCTGATCTCCGCCTTTGCTGGAATCAAACGCATGCAATCGGCCTACAGCCATGCCATCGCCCATGATTATCGCTTCTATTCCTACGGCGACGCCTGCCTGCTTGCCCGCGCCGATAGCGCAGCCGTCGCGGCGGAAGTGCCGCAGCCATGAGCGCCATTCCGTTCAATATTTCGGCGCGTGATGGCGCCGCGCGTGCCGGCCGCTTGGAGCTTGCCCATGGCGTGGTGAACACGCCAGCGTTCATGCCGGTCGGCACGGCTGCCACCGTAAAGGGCATGCTGCCCGAGGCTGTTGCCGCAACGGGAGCGGAAATCCTCTTAGGCAATGTCTATCATCTGATGCTGCGGCCTGGCGCCGGGCGTATCGCGGAACTGGGCGGCCTGCACGCGCTGTCGGTGCTGCACCTCAGCGCCAACCA
>JAPYQV010000570.1 GCA_029937205.1 Alphaproteobacteria bacterium | reverse complement strand
AAAAGCATACCGTCGGCATTGTCGGCGCGCGGAACGCGTCGGCAAACGGCGTCCGATTTGCCCGCGACCTTGCGGCTGCGCTCGGCCAGGAAGAATTTTTTTGCGTCCGGTCTCGCCCGGGCATCGACACTGCCGCCCACCAGGGTGCACTTTCGAGTGGCACCGTGGCCGTCATGGCCGGCGGCATTGAAGTTGTCTACCCGGCCGAAAACGAAACCCTCTACGAAGAAATCATTGAACGCGGTGTCGTGTTTTCCGAAATGCCGCTTGGGACCACGCCGCAGGCCCGCCACTTTCCGCGTCGCAACCGCTTGGTATCCGGAATATCAAAAGGCATCGTCATTGTTGAAGCTGCGCCGAGATCGGGATCACTGATCACCGCGAGGCTTGCCGCCGAACAAGGCCGGGAAGTATTTGCCGTCCCCGGGTCACCCCTTGACCCTCGATATCGTGGGACCAACAACCTCATTCGCAATGGTGTGACGATTTGCGAAAACGCCGACGATGTCGTGCAGGGATTGCGATCCATCCTCGATCGGCCAATGGCAGAACCCGAGTTTGAATTCGATGGCCCACCGCTTCGCCCGCCCACGGAAGAGGAAACCTCGCAAGGCCGTGCGCTCATTCACGAGAAGCTCGGGCCAACCCTTGTCCCGGTCGATGAATTGATTCGGCAAAGCGGGCTCAGTCCAGCGGCCGTTCTCACCATTCCGCTCGAACTGGAACTGGCTGGACGATTACGCCGTGAACCCGGCAATCAAGTTTGCCTGATCGAATAGCCCCACAAAACGGCCCGGATTGGCACCCTGGCGGAACCCCTGTTTCCATCGAGACGCCAACATTTATTTCTTTAATTTCAATTGGTTATCGGATTTACGCCGATGCGCTCCCAAGGCCCAGACCGCTTGCCATTTCAGAATTCATTCACGCCCTCGCGGTTCGACTAGACATGATTGTGATGACCGTCATTTGACAGCGGGCAATGTTTTGATCAATTTTCGGCGCTCGCGGCCACAGGGAAACGCTCCGTTCGTGTTTCCAGCGCGCCGCAATAACAGTCGCAACGATGGAATCTCAGGTTAATGGACGTTGTCGTCGTCGAGTCGCCAGCCAAAGCCAGGACGATAAATAAGTATCTCGGGAGCAATTATATTGTGCTCGCGAGCTATGGACATATTCGGGACTTGCCTTCGAAGACCGGCTCTGTTCGGCCGGAAGAAGGGTTCGCGATGACCTATGTGACCGACGATCGTTCGATCGGTCACCTCAATGCCATTGCAAAGGCCTGTAAGGGTGCAGAGCACCTTTATCTCGCAACTGATCCGGATCGCGAAGGCGAAGCCATTTCCTGGCACATCCAGAACGCGCTCGCCGAACAAAAAGCGTCCGAAGGCGTCGAAGTCAAACGCATCGTCTTCAACGAAGTGACCAAGTCCGCGGTACTGGAGGCGATGGCAAACCCGCGCGACATCGACATGGATCTGGTCAACGCACAGCAAGCCCGTCGCGCGCTCGACTACCTCGTTGGATTTACCCTCTCACCGGTTTTGTGGCGAAAACTTCCCGGGGCGAAATCTGCGGGTCGAGTGCAGTCGGTCGCGCTCCGCCTGATTTGTGAACGCGATCTCGAAATTGATGTGTTCAACCCGCAGGAATACTGGTCGATCGAAGCCGATTTCATGTCGAGCAGCGGCGCCCCCGTAAAGGCGCGCCTCCGGAATCTCAGCGGCGAGAAAGTCAAAAAATTTAGCTTCGTTGATGAGGCGGCTGCATCTGCTGCGCGCGCCGTGATCGAGGCCGCACCCTTATTCAAAGTTCAGGAGATTGGCGCGAAAGAAACCCGCCGCCACCCTGCCCCCCCATTCACAACGTCCACACTGCAGCAGGAAGCGTCGCGAAAATTGCGCATGCCGGCACGGCGGACGATGCAGGTCGCACAAAAACTTTACGAAGGCGTCGATATAGGCGGCGTCGAGACTGTCGGTCTCATTTCCTATATGCGGACAGACGGCGTGCAGATCGCCGGCGAAGCCCTAACCGGTTGCCGTTCGGTAATTACCGCCGATTACGGCGATGCCTACCTTCCGGATTCACCGCGTGTCTACAAAACCAAGGCGAAAAACGCCCAGGAGGCGCATGAGGCAATCCGTCCGACGGATTTGGCGCGCCGCCCCAAGG
>JAPYQV010000569.1 GCA_029937205.1 Alphaproteobacteria bacterium | reverse complement strand
GATAAATGCTGGGCCGACGCCGCCCACTACCGCAAGCACCAGCGCGCAAAAGACGAAGGCAAACAGGCCTCCTGAAGCCGGATCATGACCGACGCGCGCCATCAACCGGAAGTCACCGAGGTGCGCGCCCAGCACCGCCTGGACCTGGATAAGCTGGCGCAATATTTCGCCCGGCACCTGCCGAAATTCTCCAGCACGCTCACGGCACAACAGTTCAAGGACGGCCAATCCAATCCGACTTATCTGCTCGAGAGCGGCGGGCAGAATGTCGTGCTACGCAAGAAACCGCCCGGCGAACTGCTGCCCGGCGCGCACCGCATCGAGCGCGAATTCCGCATCATCTCGGCCCTGACCGCGCATGGCGTGCCGGTGCCGGAAGCCCTGCACCTGTGCGAAGACGAAGCCATCATCGGAACGCCGTTCTATGTGATGGAATATGTGCGAGGCGGCGTTTGCCAGGACCCGGCGCTGCCCGGCATGGCTGCGGCGGAGCGTACGGCGATTTACACCTCGTTGACGGACGTCATGGCGCGCCTGCATGGCATCGATTGGCAGGCGGCCGGGCTTGGCGATTACGGCAAGCATGAAAATTACATCGCCCGCCAAGTCGCCCTCTGGAGCCGCCAATATGAAGCGTCCAAGACCAGCACGATCGCGGAAATGGACCGCTTGATGGCATGGCTGCCGAACAATATCCCGGCCGGCGACGAGACCTGCCTGGTGCATGGCGATTTCCGCCTCGGCAATCTGATCCTGGCGCCCGAGGCACTTGTGACGCCGGACGCGCTGAGCGCGTCACGCATCGCCGCCGTGCTCGATTGGGAACTCTCCACCCTCGGCCACCCCTTGACCGATCTCGCCTACAATTGCCTGCCCTATCATCTGCCGGCCGGCGAAGACAGCATCCTGCCCGGCATCGCCGGCGCCGACCTAGAAGCGCTTGGTATACCCGACGAAGACGCGCACATCGCCGCCTATTGTCGCGCGGCCGGGCGCCACGGCGGCATCCCGGAGTGGCCCTTCTACATCACCTTCGCCATGTTCCGCCTCGCCTCCATCACCCAAGGCGTCTATGCCCGCGCCCTTCAGGGCAATGCAAGTTCTACCATGGCCAAAGACTATGGCGAACGCGCCATCAAACTGGCGAAGCTTGCCTGGGCGCAGCAGTCGGGCGGCTAATTTTTCGGCAGTACCGTCAACGCCGCTTCCATGCCGTCTGAGCCCATGGTGCCGGTGAGCGGACCGTTGCACTCGACCATCAATTTCGAGAAATCTTCCGGCCCGGCATGCTGCCCGGCGCTCACCTTGCCGAAAATCATGACCATGTTAAGGCCGGTGTCGTAGAGATTGTCACCGCCGTCATAGATCAGCTTGCCCGAGCCATCGCCGCTCATTTCAAGGCTACCGATGCTCTTCCACTGGCTTATCAGCCCGGCGACATCGCCCATCGGCGGCGGGTCGGCAAAACCACACCGTTCGCCTTCATACCGCCGACAAACATCTTCGACATATAGGCGGGAATATCGATTTGAAACAGGAACACTTCATATCCCATGTCGGCGGCCGGGAAATTCATCCCTCGACACGGACTTGGCCATGCTCCCAATCGGCGACGAGATATCCTTTGGCCCCGGTCAACGCCTTGTCAACATAGACATTCCGCACCGTGCCCTCACTGACCTCAGTGACTCCGCGGCCGGCCCATGACGCGGTCGAGATAAGCGCTATCGCGATCGTGATTCCAAAAAATTGAATGATACGCATGATTGTGATCCCCCTGTTTTCGACAAAGCTTTCTTGATCATCGCCTCGAACGCTCAGCATATAACCTGCGCTGAAGCTGGAAGTGTCACAATTTCGAGAGCTACTCGCCCGGCGCCTCGGCTTTGAGAGTCCCCTGGCCGGGGGTGAAGAAAACCATGCTGGTTTCCCGGCGCGGGCGCGCGGTGTGCCAGACGCCTCTTGGGACGACAACATAGCTGCCCGACTGGTTGACGTTGAGGATGGTCTCCTCACCGCCCTGCCACAGTACGAAATCGATATCGCCGTGCTGAAGCACAACGATTTCATCTCCCATGGGATGCATTTCCCACATGCCCCAGTCTTCGCTGAAGCTGTGCGCCGAGACGAGAATATGGCCGGCGAAATCACCGAACTCGGCATCGAGCTCGGCGTAAAAG
>JAPYQV010000045.1 GCA_029937205.1 Alphaproteobacteria bacterium | reverse complement strand
AGCTTGTGCTGCGCGCTGAGGTAACGTCACCGCTGGATGCGTTGCACGCTGCGACACGGACCAATGCCGCTCTCTTGCAGCGCGACGGCGAGTTGGGCACCGTGGCTGAGGGCGCGATTGCCGATCTGCTGCTGGTCGACGGCGACCCGCTCAGCAATATCGACCTGCTGCAACATCAAGGCGCCCATCTTTCGGTGATCATGAAGAACGGCAACCTGCACAAGTGCACATTGTGAGCATTGATCCAGTCACTCTCGCTGTATTGCAGGGTCGTTTGGAACAGGTTGTCGATGAGATGGACGCGACGCTCTTTCGCAGCGCCTTCAATCCCATCATCGCCGAGGCGCACGACGCTTCGCACGGCATTTACGACCGCTTGAGCGGTGCCACTCTGGTGCAAGGTAAATCCGGCCTGCCGATTTTCGTCGGCGCCATGTCGTTCGCCGTGAAGATGGTGATCGACAAGGTGGCGCGGGATGGCGGCCTCAAAGACGGCGACGTATTCATTTTCAACGACCCCTATGAGGGCGGCACTCATCTTTCCGATTTCAAGCTGGTGCGCCCGGTCTTCCGCCAGGGCGAGCTCTTTTGCTATATGGCGTCGGTCGGCCATTGGCATGATGTCGGCGGCAATGTGCCGGGCAATTACAATCCGGCGGCAACAGAAAGCTTCCAGGAAGGTATGCTGATCCCGCCGGTCAAGCTGATTGATGGCGGCGGCGTGCCGAGCCAGGACATCATCGATATCTTGCGCGCCAATTCGCGCCAGCCGGTAAGCCTCTATGGTGATCTCAATGGCCAGATCAACGCGCTTGATCTGGGTGTCGGGCGCCTGGGTGAATTGCTCGACGAATATGGCGATGCGGTGGTGGAAGAAGCGTTCGTCGAGCTCTGCGCGCGCGCGGCGCGGCTGATGCGCATCAACATTGCCGAGTTGCCGGACGGCGATTATGCCTGCGACGACTGGCTCGACAATGACGGCATCACCAATACCCCGCTCGCCATCGCGCTCGATATGAAAATCGACGGTGAACGCCTGGTGCTGGATTTCTCGCGCTCGGCGTCTGCTTGCGCTGGGCCAGTTAATATCTCGCGCGCCACCGCCATCGCCGCCTGTTATGTGGCGCTCAAGCATATCTTCCACGATGTGCCGGCCAATGCCGGCGTGCTCGAGCCGATTGAGTTCGTTATTCCCGAGGGTTCGATCCTCCATGCCACCCGTCCCAGGCCGGTCGGCGGCTATACCGAAACGATCCTGCGACTGATCGATGTCATTTTCGGTGCCTTGGCCAAGGCCGCGCCGGAGCGCTCCAACGGCTGCGCCTATGGCACCATCAACGCGCTTTCCCTGGCCGGGTACCGCGCCGATGGCCGGCGCTGGGTGATGTTCTCCTTCTTTGGCGGCGGCCATGGCGGTCATCCGGAAGGCGACGGGCTCAGCCATGGCAATGCGCCGATCTCGACCGCGACCATTCCGCCGGTCGAAATCTTGGAGGCCGCCTATCCGGTGATGTTCAGCCAATGGGCGCTGCGCCCGGATAGCGGCGGACCAGGCCGTCAGCGCGGCGGTTTGGGCGGCCTCTATGAGATTGAATTGCTGGAGCAGTCCGCCGATGTTTTTCTGTTCGGCGAACGCGGCCTCTATCCACCGCAAGGGGTCGCCGGCGGCGGGCCGGCGGCGTGCAATGTATTCACCTATGACAGCGACGACGGCAGACGAAACCCAACCCTGACGTCGAAAATGACGGGGCTGAAAATCACGCGCGGCCAGCGCTTGCGTCTGGAGAGCCCCGGTGGCGGCGGCTACGGCGCGGCCCTGGAGCGGCCGCCCGAATTGGTCGCCGAGGATGTCCGGCTCGGCTATGTCAGCCGACCGGTGGCGGAACGCGACTATGGTGTTGCCATTGATGCGGCAGGCCGGGTGGACAAGGCTGCCACCGCGAACCTGCGCAAGGCGGCGTCATGAGCGGAAGCGTCATTGTCGGCGTCGATGTCGGCGGCACCTTTACGGATGTGTTCGCGATTGACAGCCAGACCGGGCACGCGTCGATCGCCAAGGTGCCGACAACGCCGGACAATCAAGCGGAGGGTTTTGCCCGTGGCGTTCAGGAAGGCGCCGGCGCGGCGGCACACCTGGACACCATCGTGCACGGCACCACGGTCGGCACCAACGCCCTGTTGCAACGCCGTGGTGCGTGTATCGGCATGATCGTCACGTCGGGATTTCGAGACGTGCTTGAAATGCGCCGGCGCGACCGGCCCACGACCTGGGGTCTCCGGGGCCGATACGAGCCGGTGGTGTCGCGCGACTTCAGTATCGAGGTCACAGAGCGCACCCTGGCCGACGGCAGTGTGCGCGACCCGGTGAATTGTGCCGAAGTGCGGGCGGCGGCGCAGCGCCTGGCCGAACAGGGCGCCGAAGCGTTGGTGATTTTCTTCGTCAATGCCTACGCCAACGATGCCAACGAGCTCGCCGCCCTGGCCGCGGCGCGCGAGGTGTGGCCGAACGAATTCGTCAAGGCATCGAGCGAAATCCTGCCTGAAATCCGCGAATTCGAACGCGCCTCGACCGCCGCCCTCAACGCCTATTTGCAGCCCGTAATGGGGCATTATCTGGAACGCCTGGAAGCGGCATTGAAACAAGACGGGTTTACCGGTGAAGTGCTGATTCATCAATCCAATGGCGGCGTCATGCGGGTCGAAACGGCGCGCCAATTGCCGGTGCGAACGGCGCTTTCCGGCCCCGCCGCAGGCGTTGTCGCCGCCGGCCAGATTGCTGAGGCCGCCGGATTTGAAAACGTCATTACCTGCGATATGGGCGGCACCAGTTTCGACGTCTCCGTCGTCGCCGGCGGCCAGCATGCGATCAGCCCGCAAACTTCAATCGATTTCGGCCTCGTCATCCGCACGCCCATGGTCGAGATCACCACCATCGGCGCCGGCGGCGGCTCAATTGCCGGCGTGGATCGCGGCGGCCTGTTGCGCGTCGGGCCGGAATCGGCCGGCTCGGATCCGGGCCCGGCTTGCTATGGTCTTGGCAACACCCGTCCCACCGTGACCGACGCCAATGTGGTATTGGGCCGCATCAATGCCCAGCGCCCGATCGGCGGAAAACTGGATCGCCTCGATACTGCGGCCGCCGAAGCCGCGATCCTGCAGCATGTCGGCGCGCCGCTCGGGCTCGATCTCACCGACGCCGCCGCCGCCATCATCCGCGTCGCCAACGGCTTGATGGCCGGCGCCATACGCTTGGTCTCAATCGAGCGCGGTCATGATCCGCGTAAATTCATCGCCATGGCGTTCGGCGGCGGCGGCGCGCTTCATGCCGGCGCGCTGATGCGCGAGGTCGGCCTCGCCAAAGCGCTGGTGCCGCGCTATCCCGGCGTGATCAGCGCGCTCGGTTGCGCGATTGCCGATGTGCGACATGATTCCGTGGCGACGGTCAACCGCACCTTGGATGAGATTGACATGGTAGATTTTCATGCCCGCATGGCGGCCTTGGCCGGCGAAACCGCTGCTCTTGTCGGTCAAAACGCCGAACGGTCGTTTGAAGCGGATATGTCCTACCAAGGCCAAAGTCACACAGTGGCGGTCGCTCTTGGGCGCGACTTGACGATTGAAATGGCACACCTGCGTGCCGCTTTCGAGAAGCGCTATCTGGCGGTTTACGGCCGCCTGCTCGACGGCATTGCCATCCGCCTGCTCAATTTGTGCGTGACGGCGGTGGCACGCCGGAAAGCGTTCGATCTTGCTGTTCTCGCGCCGCCGACGGACGCCAGCCTGGAAAAGGCACGGATCGGAACCCGTCAGGTGTGGTCGGAGGACGGTTGGTATGAAACGGCGATATTTGACCGCCTGGCGCTGCCGGCCGGCGCGGTGGTGCCCGGGCCGGCTATCCTGGAGCAGGCGGATGGCACGGTCTTTATCGATTCCGGGTTGGTCGGCGAGGTCGACGATTTCGGCAATCTCGTCATGGCGCGCCAAGCCGAAGCAGGAAACCGGCCGTGACAAAAACCGGCGAGATGCATCTACGCACTTTGCGCGATGGTCGCGATGTTTATCTCAGGGGCGAACGAGTCGACGATGTCACCAGCCATCCTGCCTACCGCAACTCGGTCGCAACCTCGGCCCTGCTCTACGATTTTCAAGCGGCACCGGAGAATATCGAAGCATTGACGTTTGTCTCGCCCGACAGTGGTGAGCGGGTCAATCGCTGCTGGCAGTTGCCGGAGAGTTACGAAGAATTGCTAACGCGGCGGCATGCGCTGGAATCCTGGGCCGGATGCCATTACGGTTTTCTCGGACGTTCGCCCGATCATGTCGCCTCGGGCCTGGCCGGCATGATCATGGGGGCTGAGATATTCGATAAGTGGGACATGGCGCGCGCCGGTGCGCTGCGCGATTATTTCCGCTACGCGCGCGATAACGATCTTTATCTGAGTTATGTCATCATAAATCCCCAGGCCGACCGCTCCAAAAGCGCCGGCGATCAGGACGATCCCTACCTCACGGCGCGCCTGGTCGACGAGGATGCGGAGGGCATTACCGTCCGCGGCGCCAAGATGCTGGGGACGAGTTGCATCATGTCTAACGAGGTCTGGGTGACGACGATCCAGCCTTTGAAGGAAGGCGAGGAACCCTACGCGCTCAGTTTCGCCATCCCCATGAACCAAAAAGGCCTCAAGATACTGTCGCGGAAATCCTATGAGGAAGCGGCGGATTCTGAGTTCGACAATCCGCTCTCTTACCGCTTCGACGAAAATGACGCGGTGCTTTATTTCGACGATGTCAAAGTGCCGTGGGAGCGCATTTTTATCGCCGGCGATGTGGCCATGTGCGCGCAGCAGTTTCACGCTACGCCATCGCACGTGCACCAGAACTACCAATGCCAGATTCGCCTGAATGTGAAAATGCGCTTCCTGCTTGGCTTGGCGCACAAGATCGCCGAGACCAACGGTATCGTCGATATTCTGTCGGTGCGCGAAATGCTCGGGCAATTGGCGGCGGATGCGGCCCTGGTCGATGCTCTGTTGACCGCGATGGAAGTCAAGGGCCGCCAGGTCGGGCGCTATTTCGTGGTTGACCGTCATATGCTGTACGCCGCGCAAGTGCAGACCCAACAGCTTTACCCCCGGGTCATCGCGACGCTCAAGGAACTGGCCGGCGGCGGCATGATTATGCTGCCCTCCTCGGTCGAGGATTTCGCCAATCCGCAACTGGCGGAATACATCCACCGCACACAAGGGTCGCCGCTATTCAGCCCGGAAGACCGGGTGAAGTTTTTCAAACTGGCGTGGGATGCGGTGGGCAGTGAATTCGCCTCGCGCCATGTGCAGTATGAAATGTTTTATACCGGCGCCGCGTTTGTCACCAAAGGCCATTCCTACCGGAGCTATGATTGGGACGGTGCGACGCAGTTGGTCGGCCGCATGATGGACAGTTACAGCCTGCAAGACACGCTGGCTAAATTAGGAGAAAAACAGGATGGCGATTGATAAAGAACACCGCGAGTTTTACGAACTTGATATGGCGGACGGGTGGGAGACGCCGCCCGGATACCCGGCCGGTATCGAGCAGAAAATGCTGGCCGGGAATCTGGATGAAGACAACAAGAGCGGCGGGCGCACGCGTCTGCTACGCATCAAAGCCGGCGTCTATACCACCGAGCCGTTCCGCCATGATTATTGGGAGGAAGTGTATCTGCTGTCGGGTGATTTGACCGTCGGCAATGATTCAAAAGGCGAGGGCGGCGAGAATTTTAAACCGCCGACCTATGCCTGCCGCCCGCCGCATACCGACCACGGCCCGTTCAAATCAGAGGGCGGCTGCGTGATGTTCGAAATTCATTATTACGATCCGGCGTGAGTGCGCTATCGCGCATTAATCTGATTGGTAGGGGAGGTTTCCATGACCGAGTACGCCGTCGAGCCGGCGCGCATGGCGCTTGTGAATGTCGATATGCAGACCGCTTTTGTCGAAGGCACGCCGCTTTCGGCACCGGATGGCGTGGCCCTGCTGCCGGTCGTCAACCGCCTGGCCGAGGCTTGCCGCGCGGCCGGCATGATGGTCATCCACACGCGCCATGTGACGCGCCCCGACGGCAGCAATCTTGGCACCATGGGAGAGCTGATCGAGGCGGTGCGTGACGGCTACATCATGGATGGCTCCGAGACCGCCAAGCTGCATCCCGGACTGGACGTCATGGCGGGTGATATCGTCCTTGAGAAGCCACGCTACGGCGCCTTCAGCGGCACCGACCTCGATAATGTACTGCGCGCGGGCGGCATCGACACGATCATCGTAAGCGGCATTTGCACCAATATCTGCTGCGAAACGACGGCGCGCGAGGCCGGCATGCGGGATTATCATGTTTTCTTTATGGAGGACGGCACGGAAACCTTTCCCGCCGGCGGCCTCACGGTCGAAGAGATCAAGCGCGCGGTGCACACCACCATCGGCCTCGCCTTTGCCAACGTCATCCCGGTCGATGAGATGATCGCCCGCATCGAACGCGCCGGCGATAAGGCCGCGGCGGCGGAATAGGCGTTATCCCAGAATCGGCAGGACAGTAATATCGTAGGCGTGCGTGAGACGGCGGCCGAGCACCGGATCCTCAAGTTCGAATTCGAAGCGATCCGCCGGCGCGACACCGCCGATGGCCGGCAGGGTGCCGCCGAACATGACCGTAGCGGGCGCCAGCGCCGCGCCGCCATCGGTGTAACGTCCGATGATATCCTGCGGCGCCCGCATGGCGGTAACGCTGCCTTCCTGATAAAGCCGCCGCGCACCATCCACTATCGCCCAGGCGCGTAGGATAAGCTTATCCCAATGGCCCGCGACTTCACCATGCGGCCAAATTTCCGTTGATATCGGCTTGTCGCACATCTGTTTTGAGACAGTGATGCCGTAGGTTTCCACTTCGCGATCGGTGTGATCCGAGCCAACGCCTATATGCAGCCCGTCATCATTTTGGATGAGCACGAACTCGACCTCGCCGCTCGACTGCCCGCCGCTGGCTTCGATGGCGTTCGCCAGGGTGAGGCGGGCGGCGGCGACACGGTAAAACAGCGGCGTGGCCGCCGGGCGGGTGACGCCGAGTTTTTCCAACTCCTGAATATGTTCTTCCATTTTCGCCACATCGCGCCCGGTCCAGCCGGCGATAACCGCGTGCTCGACCGCAATTTCTATTGGCTTCGTTTCGTTGGCGCATGTGCGGGTGAAGGATAAATTGGTATATGACGCCATTTCAGGATTCCTCTGCAGCCAGTGCCACGGCGATTTGCGCGGCCAGTCTAGCATTGCCGACGGCAAGCGCCTGATTTGCCGCCAAGGTGCGGCCCGCGCTCAATTCACCGATGCGCCCGAGGAGAAAGGGTGTCAGCGCCTTTCCGCGTACACCTTCCGCCGCCGCTTCGGTCTCCGCCTGTTCCGTCCAGCTTTGCAGCTCCGGCCAGTCAATGGCGTACGCTTCGTCGATCGGGTTAACGATCAGCACGGCGCTCTCCATGGCCAGCTCTTGGTGACAGCGCAGTATCTCCGCCGCCTGTTGCGGCGTATCGACGCGTTGTTCCAATGCCAGGCCGCTGTCGCGGGCGTAAAACGCCGGGAAGCTGTCGGTCGCGAAGCCGATGACAAGCACGTTCTGACTTTCCAGCACCTCCAACGTTTTCGGCAGGTCTAAAATTGATTTGGCGCCGCTGCATACGACGGTTGTGGCGCTTCGCCCCAAGGCGGTCAAATCGGCGGAAATATCGAACGATTTTTCGCCGCCGCGATGGACGCCGCCAATGCCGCCGGTGGCGAATATATTAATCCCGGCGGCCGCCGCGCAATGGAGCGTGGCGGAGACGGTGGTGCCACCATCCCGGCCGGTTGCGATAGCGGCGGAAATGTCCTTGCGGCCGACCTTCAGCACGCCTTCCGCGCGGGCGAAATGTTCCAGCAGGGGCGCATCGCAACCGATATGGATACGTCCCTGGTGGATCGCGATTGTCGCCGGCGTCGCCCCCTCGGCGAGCGCTGCAGCTTCCATTAGTTGAGCGGTTTCGAGGTTCTTCGGCCATGGGAGGCCGTGCGAAATCAGGGATGTCTCAAACGCGACAATTGCCCGATTCGCGCTCAAAGCGGCTTGCACAGGGGGATGAATGTCCAAATATTTCATACAGCAAAAGCTTGGTTGAATATTTTAGTCCTAAAATATATATATTATTGCAATGGCTTATGGAACTGACAGACCGTTAGATGTATTTTTCATGGATTAAAGACTATTGTTTAGTTCCTTTAAATTAAAGGTATAATAATGTATGTTAACTTTCAATCGGGTCTAAATGCCAAGATGAACAAGCCACACAGTCAGGCAGAAATCGGACCCAAATTGGAAATCGATATTGCGGACATGCTCAACTAAGTTAGCACACACAGACCTTGTGAGAAATCGAGAGTAATATGAAATTTTTAGTCGCCGATGACCATGCCGTATTTCGCGTTGGTCTTGTTTATCTACTGCAGAAACTTGTTCCGGAAGCCAACATATTGGAAGCAAGCGATTATGCCGAAGCATTGATCATTGCCGAGCGGGAAGCCGATCTCGATCTGATATTGGTCGATTTGCTGATGCCCGGTATTGACGGCTTCAACGGCCTGTCGAGCCTCATGGAGAAGGCCCATTCGGCGCCTATCATGGTCGTCTCGGCGCGTGAAAATCCAGCCGATGTCCAAGCTTCATTGGGACATGGCGCCATGGGCTATTTGCCCAAATCCTCATCTTCCGATGTGATGATGAGTGCCATCCGCCTGGTGCTGTCGGGCGGCATGTATTTGCCGCCGGCATTGCTCGGGCATCAAAATGGTGTTGCCGGCAACGGTTCGATGAAATCCAACCTGAACCAGCCGCGCCTCTCCGATCAGGTTGCGCGCAATTTGACGCGGCGTCAGCGCGATGTCATGCGGTTGCTGGCGCTCGGCCGTTCCAACAAGGCGATCGCCCAGGAACTGGAATTGGCCGAAGGCACGGTCAAGGTTCATGTGTCCGCCATTTTCAAGGCACTCAACGTGACCAACCGGACCGAAGCGGTGATCGTCGCCGGCAAAATAGACCCTGACGACAGTTTCTAGCTTGCCCGGTTCGCCATATAACTTGAATAGCGGCGGTGATCGGCGCACCTTGGACTGGAATCATTTAAGGACCTGTGCCGATGTCCATCGTACGGCAATTGTTGTGGGGCGCATTCCGGCGCGTTGCGGCTAACCCGAAAGTGCAGCAAAAGGCGGTCCAAACCGCCCGGGTGGTCGATAAAAAAATGACGGAAACGGCGGACAAGGTCGTCGAATTTGCCGTGGAAAAAGACCCGGTGCGCGAAGCCGGGCGTATGCTCGGTAAACTGATGTCAGGCGGCAACGAAGACAAGCGCTAGAGAAATACATCGCCGCCATTGGGGCTCAAACATTGCCCGACAAAATGATCGCCGGCGCTTGACGCCAAAAATACGTAAGTCGGCGCGATCTCATCGACCACGGCAAAGCGCCCGCGCGGAATCGTCTGGCGGATGGCTTCGAGGATGTCTGGGTCCATGCCGTCGAGTATCGGCGTCGTCGTCGCACCGGGGGCGACACAATTCACATTGATGCCGCGCTCGCCGATTTCCAACGAAAGCGAGCGGGTGAAGGACACAATCGCCGCTTTGCTCGCGGTGTAGTGGGTGAGGCCGGGTGCGCCTTTATAAGCGAGTTGCGACGCGGTGTTGATGATTTTGCCATGGCCCTGCGCATACATGTGCGGCAGGACCTTGCGGGTCATGAGAAAAACGCTGCGCAGATTGACGGCGATCATCTCGTCCCACATCTCGACGCTCATTTCATCGACCATGGCGGTAATGCCGATGCCGGCATTGTTGACCAAAATATCGATGTGGCCGAATTCACTTAGAAACTGATCGACCATGGCGTCGGTTTCGTCGGCGTTGGAGACATCGGCCCGCATGGCAACCGCCCGGCGTCCGCGCTTCTCAACCTCCGCCACCACAGCCCGGGCGTTCTCCAATTGAGAATCGTTGGGATAATTCACCGCCACATCCGCCCCTTCATCGGCGAATAATTGCGCCACCCGGGCACCGATGCCGCTGCTGGCGCCGGTTATCAAGGCCGTTTTGTCTTGTAGTTTTCCCATGGTGTTGCTCCCAATTAATGTTTGCTGGCCGAACGTTAGAAGTTTTCAGCCGCCTCCTGTAGGAGTGAGAAAATGTATCAGATGTTGAATGCAATTGCTCCATGACAGAAAAAAATAAAACCACGGAAAGTGGTGGTCTCCCTATTCTGGCGAATGGCTTCAGGCCATTTTTCTTCCTGGCCGGTGTTTATGGCGCGGTCGCGCTGCTTCTTTGGCTGGCCATCCAGGTTGACAGCATCAGTGCGCCGGGCCATTGGCCGGGCGCGACGTGGCACGGCCATGAGATGCTGTTTGGCTATGCGCCGGCGGTGTTGGCCGGTTTTTTGTTGACCGCCGTGCCCAATTGGATCGGCGTGCCGCCGGTCCGGAGCGCGCCGCTGGCGGCACTGGTTGTGCTGTGGCTGGCCGGGCGGGCGGCGGTGGCTCTTGCCGGTCACTTGCCGGTGCTGCTGGTGACGATCATCGATTGCGCCTTTTTGCCGGCTCTGATGTTGCTGCTCCTGCCGCCGCTCATCGCCCACAGGAAGTGGCGCAATATCATCTTCGTCGTTCCTCTTATTGCATTGACGCTGAGCAATTTGGCGCTCCATTTCAGTGTTGCCGGCGAGATCGATGTGTTGCCGCGCGATGCATTTATTGTCGCCACCGGTCTCCTGGCTCTGTTCATCACCGTCATGGGTGGGCGTATTATTCCATCCTTTACCGCCAATGTGTTGCGCGGGCGCGGTGAAGAGCCGGGATTGCGCAATTATGCGCCGCTCAATTTTCTCGCCATCGGTTTGCTCGCCGCCATGGTCGTGGTTGATGCCGTCGCACCTCTCTCTTATGTCGGCGCGGCGCTATCCCTGCTGGCCGCCTGTGCCGGCGTGGCGCGGTTATCTGGCTGGCGCTCGCGGAGAATATGGCGTAACCCGCTGCTGTGGATCTTGCACGGCGCCTATTTGACGCTTGCTATCGGTTTGGCGCTCAAGGGCATCTCCGCCTTGACCGAGGCGCTGCCGCTCGATGTCGGCCTTCACATGTTGACGATCGGCGCCATTGGATTGATGACGTACGGCGTCATGACCCGGGTCGTTCTTGGCCATACGGGTCGTACGTTGAAACTCCGGCCCAGTATCCTCACCGCCTATTTCTTTCTCCTTGCCGCGTTGATCTTGCGCCTCATCGCGCCGTTTCTGCCGGATCATCTTTATAATGGTGATATTCATCTGTCGGGCGGCCTGTGGTCCGCCGCATTCGTGCTCTTCCTGATCGTCTATGCGCCCATGCTGTGGCGCGCCCGGCCCGACGGTAAACGCGGCTGAGACAGGCTTAAACTGTTGGGCTAAAGTGTGCTTTCAGAGACAGCGTAGGAACAGGTGAGAGATGACCACAAGAAG
>JAPYQV010000568.1 GCA_029937205.1 Alphaproteobacteria bacterium | reverse complement strand
TCGCGAAGGCGGCCGGACCGTGGGCGCCGGTGTCGTCGCCAAAATTATGGAGTAGAATTCCAAACAGCGGTCACCCCAGGGTGGTCGTGTTTGGTTTCGTAACAGGACCGAGGAAATGGCAATAGATAGCCAAAACATACGCATTCGTTTGAAAGCCTTCGATCACCGTATTCTGGATAGTTCGACGAGCGAGATCGTCAATACGGCGAAGCGCACCGGTGCGCAGGTGCGGGGCCCGATTCCCCTGCCGACGCGGATTGAGAAATATTGCGTTCTTCGGTCGCCGCACATTGATAAAAAATCGCGCGAACAGTTTGAAATTCGCATCCACAAGCGCTTGCTCGATATCATCGATCCCACGCCGCAGACCGTCGATGCCTTAATGAAACTCGACCTGGCTGCCGGCGTCGACGTTGAGATTAGACTGTAGGAAACAAGAGTATGACCGGCTCACAATCTGCGCAGCGCCGTTCCGGCGTCATTGCCGAAAAATTGGGGATGACCCGCGTTTTTGGCGATGATGGCACGCATGTGCCCGTTACCGTGCTCAAACTCAATTCCTGCCAGGTTACCGCACGGCGGACGAGCGAGAGTCATGGCTATAACGCGGTTCAGCTTGGTGCCGGAAAAGCCAAAGTCAAAAATGTAAGTGCTGCCATGCGCGGTCACTTTTCCAAGGCGCAAGTCGAGCCGAAGCGTGTGGTGGTCGAGTTCCGGGTGAGCGAAGATGCTTTGATCGATGTCGGCCAGGAAATTCTCGCCGATCATTTTGCCACCGGACAATTTGTCGATGTTGTCGGCACATCCATCGGCAAGGGTTTCGCCGGCGGCATGAAGCGCCATCATTTCAGCGGCCTCAGGGCAAGCCACGGTGTTTCCATTTCGCATCGCTCGCTCGGCTCAACCGGCCAGTGCCAGGATCCGGGCAAGGTTTTCAAAGGCAAGAAAATGGCCGGCCATTTGGGCGCTGTCAGGCGGACGGCGCAAAATCTGGAAGTGGTTTCGACCGATGTCGAGCGCGGCCTGATCTTAATCCGCGGCGGCGTGCCGGGTCCGGAATCAGGATATGTATTTATTTCAGATGCGATTAAAAAAGATTTCCCTGCCGACGCGCCGTTTCCGGCTTCGTTAAGCGGCGCCGCATCGGATGATGCCGATGCATCGGAAGAAGCTGCGGCTGACTCCAAGGAAACGGCTTCAGAAGATAACGGCGCTGATGAGAACGCAGCGCCCGAAGAGAAGAAGGATTGACCCGATGAAGGTCAAAGTAACAAATCTGGACAATAAGGCTGCCGGCGAGATCGAGCTTGCGGATGCCGTCTTTGGCGCGCCTGTCCGGGCAGATCTAATGCACCGTACCGTGCGCTGGCAATTGGCCAAACGGCAGGCCGGAACCCACAAGACCAAGACGGTCGGCGAGATCAGCGGATCGACTCGCAAGCCGTGGAAGCAAAAAGGCACCGGCCGTGCCCGGGCGTCTTCCCTGCGTTCGCCGCAATTCCGTGGCGGCTCGGTAATTTTCGGCCCGCGGCCGCGCAGTCATGCGCACAAGCTGCCCAAGAAAGTTCGCGCCATGGCGCTTCGCTCGGCGCTTTCCAGCAAGCAGGTCGAAGGTAAATTGATCATTTTGGACGCCGCGGCCTTGAAAAATTCCAAGACATCGGCGCTGACCAAACATCTCGCCAAACTTAAATTGACCTCGACCGTTCTCCTGATCGACGGGCCCGAGATTGATGGCAATTTGTCCCGCGCGGCGCGCAACATTCCAGGCTTCGATGTGCTGCCGTCACAGGGTGCCAATGTTTATGACATTCTCCGGCGCGACACGCTCGTTCTGACGAAAAACGCCATCGAACTTTTGGAGGCGCGCCTGACATGAGCAAGGATGCCAAGGAACGTTACTACGACATCATTCTAACGCCGTTGGTGACGGAGAAATCGACACGCGGCAGCGAGCATAATCAGGTGACTTTCCGGGTGACGCCCGATGCCACCAAGCCAGAGATCAAAAAGGCCGTCGAGAGCCTGTTCGAGGTCAAGGTCAAAGCGGTCAACACGATCTGCATGAACGGCAAGGTCAAGCGTTTCAAAGGCCATGTGGGTCGGCGCGTAAACTGGAAGAAAGCGATTGTCTCCCTCGCTGATGGTGAGACGATCGATATGATGACGGGGGTCTGAGG
>JAPYQV010000567.1 GCA_029937205.1 Alphaproteobacteria bacterium | reverse complement strand
GCGCCCGGGCGAAGAGGTCGGCGAAGTTGAATACGCCGTAGTCGAAGCCGTCCGGATCGTTGGCGCCGATCTTATCATTCCAAAGGTCGTTGGGCAGGCGTTTCTCTTGCGCACCGAGAAAAAAGCCGATCTGGTCGAAAGTCTGGTTGCTGCGCGCGTTGGTCGTAAACACTTTCTTGGCGACCGGATGAGGATTGAGGAAAGGAAAGTAAATGCGCCGCTCGTTCTTGCTGCCGAAAACGTCCTTGTTCAGCTTAAATATCTCCTCGTCAATCGCTTTGCGATCCTTGCGCGGCTTGTCAAAATCCAGATTGAGATCGCCGAGGAGCAAGAAGTTTGGCGCCACCAGCCGCTTACTGGCGGTCAGCCGATTGGTCAGCCACGACAGTAAGGCGAAGAATTCCCGGCGTCGCTCCGGCTTGGAACCGTATATCAAATGCGCGTTGACCGCGGTAAAGCGCAAGGGCTGGGCGTCCAACGCCGCGGGCGCCTCGAAGGCGGCAACGTAGGGCGTGCGCACGAAGGTCACAAAGACGGGCGGTACATATACCGGTTTGGATTTGCGCTCGCCGTCCTCGTGCCGCTGGGTTTCGCGCTCGAACTTGCGGCGCGCGTCAAGCAGGGCCTGTTCATTGCCGAAGAACCGTTCAAAAACGGCGGTGCGGTCGAAGGTTAGGTCGGAGGCCATGTCGAGGCGGCGCACGCGGTGGTGCCGGTAGAGGAACGCCAGCCGCTCCGCCATACCGCTTTCGCCGGGCGCCTCGCCGGTTATATCGGAGGTGGTCAGCGCATACTCGCCGTCCCCGGCGACATGGGCCTCGACCCGTTCCTTGAGGTACCGGAGCCCATCCAGATTGTCCTGCACCTCCTGGATGGCGACGAGGTTGCAGGCGGCGTAGAAGCGCGCCAGAAATTCAATTTCGCGCTTACGATTGTGGAACGACCCGAGTTTCCGAATGTTGAACGAGGCAAAGACCAGCGACTTCTCGCGCCCGCCCTCCGGCATTCCGAACCGGGCCGGGTCTTGGTCATACAGCTTTTCGATCTTGCGCCATTCTGAATCGCTGAACTGTCCAGCCATGGTCCGTTTCCTCGATGCTATCTTCTATCTTTCGCGACTGATCCACCATAGCGCGAACATATCTTCAAGAACAGTTCTTTACGTACCCGTTCGGGCGCAGAAAATTTGAGGTGGCGTATTTGTCTCAATGGCCATTACGCGTGCAACGACTTGATGTGGTTCGATCGGCCAATCATGGCGAACATTTCGCGGGGATTCACAGGTCAGGCTATCCGTCAACGGCCCGGTCAACGGAGACCTCGGCCCACGGTCAGGGCTCCAGCCCGACCTTGACCAGGGCGCCGGCCCCCGTGAGCCTTGAGTAGCCAGCCACATCGGCTGACATAATCGCCGCCAATCTGTGTTCGTTGTTCGCGACTATCCCCCGGTCCCCTACGGCTGCGGCCTGCTGTCTAGGAGAGCGCGGCGGGTGAGTCTAACGACCCGTTAACCTGGATACAGTAATATGGCGGCCCTCGACTCCATCGGTTGGAGGTGAGATGAGTTCAAATTGCCCCGGCGGTCCGGGCGAGAAGTATCGTCTGCACGAAGCAGAGATTGATGACAGCGGAAGGTACCCGAGCACTATGAACACCGACACAAAAACACCTCATCGCCGCCGCCTGGTCGACCGCGTCGGCGACGCCGTGCGCGATGCCATAAAGTGCGGCCGCCAGGAGTTTGCCGCGAACCTGGAAGCAATCCGCGATTCGGTCATCGATGCCGAACTCGCCGAGGGTTTTGGTCCGCGGCCTAACGACGAGTTCAGGGAATGGCTGGATCGGCGTTACGGCAAAGGCAACAAGCTGATCCGCACCCCGACCCCGATGGCCTGAGCGCTAGAGCGTCTTCAGGCGCTCTAGATCGCGGCAGGATCGGACGCGACATTGCGCCGCAAAAAGTAGATTAAGATCAGCGACGTCGCGAACATCGTCAGGCTGTAGGTTGCGGCGGGAATGACCGCGGCGCCGCCGCCGAACAGCAGTGTTGCGACGACGATCGCCAGGGTTCCGTTCTGCAGTCCGCACTCGATCGAAATAGCGATTCGCTGGGGTCGGCCGGAGCCGAACAGCGAGGCGAGCAGCCAGGCGAGCCCGAGCATCACCACATTCAGCATGAGGG
>JAPYQV010000044.1 GCA_029937205.1 Alphaproteobacteria bacterium | reverse complement strand
GATCAAGGCCGGCGCCGAGCAGCGCTTCGCCGTAGTCGTGCAGCGCCGCCTGCCCGGCGCACTCAACGACCATGTCGGGCGCGGTGGCGATCACTTCCTCAGGCGTCGTGAATACCGCAATGTCCTCGGCAAGCTCGGCGCGCGCTTCCTCGCGGCGCGCCGGGCGCACCACGACGCCGGCGAGACGGACAGGAGAATCACCGTCGGCCAACCCGTCGACGATCATGCGCCCGATAGCACCCAGCCCAATAATGACGGTTTTCATAACCCATTCACCATAGCTGTTGCGTTCGGCCAAACTGGCGCTAGGATGACACAACGAATAAAGCCGTCAATAGCCCCAGCCAATAAGAGCGTAAGCGGCATTGGAATAAAAATATCCATCTGGGAGGGTGAATCATGAATTGGTTACAGCGTTTTTCCGTATCGCTTCTCGCCACCGCCGCTATTGGCGGCGCGGCCGTGAGCGGCGCGGCCCTGAGCAGCACAGCCCATGCCGAGGATTTGTTGATCCTCACCGAAGAAGTCCCGGTGAGCTTGAACTATGACGGGGCAACCGCATCGATCGACACCAACTGGGTGGGCTGGGACAATATGCTCGAGCCGCTCGTCTACCACGCCAACGGGGCGATCAATGAGGACGGCGTACAGCTTCTCGATTTTAACAAATTCGAGGGCCGGCTGGCCGAATCGTGGAGTTTTGACGAAGCAACGCTGACCTGGACCTTCAACCTTCGCAAGGGCGTGATGGGCTGCGATGGCGCCACCTTCAACGCGGATGACGTGATCTATACCTTCGCCCGTGCCAAATCGATCAGCGGCTCCTCGCCGATCGGCTGGTTCCTCGCCAATACCGGCTCGATCGACGGCTTTACACCGGCCGTGTTCGCGCCCACCGACGACGGCGCGGCAGCGCGCATGCTCGGCGACGAGGTCAAGAAGATCGACGATTACACGGTGCAGATTCGCCAATCCGCGCCCAACCAGCTTTTCCTGAAAGTGCTGTCGATTTTCGCTCTCTATATCTTCGACAAGGAGATCATGGAAGCCAATGCAACCGAAGACGATCCGTGGAGCCACACCTACGCCAACAATGTCAGCATCGCCGGCTTCGGCCCCTATTGCCTGAATGAGTGGCGCAAGGGTGAGAGCTTCTCGCTCACCGGCAACGCGGATTATTACCGCGGCGCCCCGGTCTATGACCGGGTGGTGGTGCGCAAAGTGCCGCAAAGCGCCAACCGGGTGGCGATCCTGCGTTCCGGCGGCGCCCAGATCGCCGAACATTTGACGCCCAAGGAATATGACAATCTGAGCAAGGCCGATAATGTCAGCGTGGTCGGCGTGCAAGGCAATGAGAACATGTTTATGATTCTCAATTTCCAGAACCCGCCATTCGACAATCCCCTGGTGCGCCAGGCCATTGCCCACGCTATCCCCTATCAAAAAATTATCGACACGAGCTATTTCGGCAAGGCGCACAAATGGGCCGGCGTGGTGCCGTCGACCTATCCGGGCTTCCACGCCGCCAGCACGCAATATGATTACAACCCGGAAAAAGCCAAGGCACTGCTCGCCGAAGCGGGCTATCCGGGCGGCGCGGGCCTGGAGGCGTTTTCCGATGTCTTTAAGCTCACTTATATACTCGAGCGCGAATCGGAAGTGGGTCCGACCGCGACGATCCTCCATACCGCCTTCCGCGATGTCGGCATCAATATTGAGCTCAACCCCATACCTCAGGCGCAATATGGCGACCGTGAATTGGTCAAGAAGGATTTGCCGATGGGCCTCACAGCGCATATCAAGCCGATCGGCGTGGATGCGGCGTATGGCACGCTTCTGAGCTACGTTTCAGCCAACAAGGGCGGCATTCTTAACTCGGCCAACTACTCGAGTGACTTGGTCGACGGCACGCTCTACGGCTCGCTTGCCGAAGGCGATAACGACAAGCGCAATGAGATGCTGAAGGTCATCCAGGAACAACTGATGACGGATTTGGCCGTCATTCCGATCTTGGAATTCCGCACCCATTGGGCGACAGCGGCCAGTGTGACCGGCGTTGTCTGGCATCCCGACAATGCGCTTCGCCTGTATGACCTGAAACCGGCAAACTAGAGTGTAGGGAGTTACCGCCGGGAGGGCGGCAAACAGCCGCCCTCCCGGCCTATTTCTGAGGAATAAATAATGGAGATGGAGCTCAAGACCGCGCGCACGGCGCTGGTCGTGATCGACATGCAAAATGCCTTCTGCGCCGACGATGGATCGCTTGCCGGGGCTGGGCTCGATATCTCGCCGCTGGTTGAGGCTGTGGCGCCGTGCCGAGAGTTGCTCGATTCCGCCCGCCAGGCCGGTGTGCCGGTGATCTTCACACGCTATGTCTACCGCGCCGATTATGCCGATGGCGGCGTGGTTATCCGCTATCTGCTGCCGCAATTGAAGGATGTGAATTCGCTCGCCGCCGGCACCAAAGATATCGAAATTATCGATCTGCTGGAGCCTGTCGACGGCGAATTCGTGATCGATAAAAACCGGCCAAGCGCCTTTTACGCCACCAATATCGAACCCATCTTGAATGGTCTCGATGTGGATTCGCTGGTGGTCTGCGGCGTGACCACCAATATCTGCGTCGAATCGACGGTGCGTGATGCGAGCCAGCGCGATTACAAAGTGTTCGTCGTCAAGGACGCCACCGGCGAACTCGAACAATTGCGCTATGACGGCGCCATCGCCGGCATGGCCTGGATGTTCGCCAAGATCGTCGAAAAAGAGGATGTTCTGGCGGTCTGGGGCGAGGGCAATAAGTGATTTTGTCGGTGCCCGTCTCCAAAATGTACGCTGTGGTACGCTAGAGCGAGTCCGATGATTGGCCGCTTCATCCTCCGGCGGGTCATCATCGCCTTTTTTCAATTGCTCGGCGTCGCTCTCGTCGTTTTTTTTCTGGTCCGTCTCCTGCCCGCCGATCCGGTTGCCAACTTGGTTGGCTTCAACGCCAGCGAGGAAGCCTATATACAGGCCGAACGCTCGCTCGGCCTTGATAAACCCATCTTCGAACAACTCTCGGTGTTTCTCGGATTTTCCGAGGATCCGGGATTGATCGATGCCAGCCTCGGCATCTCGTGGGTGACCAACGAGCCGGTATTTCTCGAGATCGGACGTTTCCTCCCGGTCACGCTCGAGCTTGTCACCATCAGCCTGTTGCTCTCGTTTCTAATCGCTATCCCCCTCGGCATGGCGAGCGCCACAAGACCGGGCAGCATCGCCGACAAAGTCGCGCTCATCTGGGGCATGTTCGCCGGCGCCCAGCCAGATTATTGGTGGGGCCTACTGTTTGTCTTCGTCTTCTTTTTTATCCTCGGCGTGGCACCGCCACCCATGGGCAGCTTCGACCCGATGATGTCGCGGCCGAACGTCATCACCGGATTCCTCACCATCGATTCGCTCCTGCTCGGACGCCTCGACGTCTTTGTCTCCGTGCTCTATCACCTGATGCTGCCGGTGGTGACGCTGGTGTTCGTCATCTCGGGTGCCATCACCAAGATGGTGCGCCAGAACATGGTGCGCGCGCTCGCCTCGGACTACATCCTCTATGCGCGCGCCAACGGTCTCTCCAAAAAAGAGGTCGGGCGCTATGCGCTCAGGGCCGCTCTCACCCCGGCGGTCACGCTGGTCGGCATATTTTACATGATTTTGTTGAGCGCGGCGGTAACGGTTGAGCTGGTGTTTTCGCTGAGCGGTATCGGCCAATACGCCATCCGCTCCATCCTCTCGTTCGATTACCCAGCGATCCAGGGGGTGGTGCTGACGGTGGCGCTGGTGTCGCTCTTCATCTATCTCCTGTTGGATATCATCCACGCCTATCTCGATCCCCGGGTGCAATATTAATGTGGCAGCACCGGCATGAGTTTGGCTCATGAGTATCGCTGAAACTGCGCCTACACGCCGACGTCTTGCCTTCATGGATGCGTTTGGCGGCAGCAAATTCATGATGTTCGGCACGTTTATCGTCGCACTTTCGATCTTTCTTGCCGCCTTCGGCGCCGCCATCAGCCCCTATGATCCAATAGAGGCGACGGGCGACATCTCGGTGCCGCCGCCGCCGCTTGAAGATTGGCCGCGCCTGTTTTATCTCGCGGTCGCCGGCGACTTGGAACGGCCGCCGCACTGGTTCGGCACCGATCAATCGGGGCTCGACGTGTTCTCGCGCGTCATCTCGGCACCGCGCGCCGATATGACGATTGCCCTTGGCGGCGCCCTGATCTCGCTATTTCTCGGCACCTTTCTCGGCCTTATCGCCGGCTTCTACCGCAATTGGGCGACCGAGCTGATGATGCGCGTCTCCGACGTTCTACAGGCCTTTCCCGTCTTCATCACGGCGATGATCCTGGTCTCCTTGGCGGGCCGCGAGACCGGCAATTTGGTGCTGGCGCTGGTTCTCGTCTACACGCCTATTTTCATTCGCCTGACACGTTCGGAAGTCATGGGCCAAAGTGCGCGCGGCTATGTTCAGGCGGCCTGGGCGGTGGGCAATAACGGCTTTAAGATAGCCATCAAGCACGTCCTGCCGAATTCGCTGGTGCCCTCGCTGGTGCAATTGTCGGTGACCATCGGTTTCGCCATCATCCTAACGGCAGGGCTCAGTTTCGTCGGCGCCGGGGTGCGCCCGCCGACGCCCGAATGGGGCATCATGATCTCGATCGGCGCGCAGCAATTGATTCTCGGCGAATGGTGGCCGTCGATCTTTCCCGGTCTCGCCATCACTGTGACGGTGCTCGGCTACGCCATCGTCGGCCACGCCATCGAACAGAAATTCCGCGAAACATGAGCACCGCACCGATCCTTGAAGCGGCCGGACTGACGGTCCGCTTCACCAGCAAGGAAGGCGGCGATACGGTCGCGGTGGATGATTTTTCCCTCACCATTCGGCCCGGCGAGTTCGTCGGCATCATGGGCGAGCCGGGCTGCGGCAAATCGACCGCCGCCATTGCGCTGATGGGACTGGTGCGCCCACCCGGCGAGATTATCGCCGGCAGCGTGCGGTTTCTCGGCAACGATCTCTTGGCCATGTCCGATGATGAGGTCGCCGCCATCCGCGGCAAGGATATCGGCCTGATCGTGCAGAACCCGCGCACCTCGCTCCATCCCATGTTGACGGTCGGCAACCAAATCTCGCGCGTTTACCGCGCGCACAACAAGGTGAGCAAAAAGGAAGCGTGGCAACACGCCATCAACATGCTGCGCATGGTCGGCATGAACGACCCGGAACGCCGCGTCAAAGCACACGCCCATGAACTCTCGAGCGGCATGACCCAGCGCGTGCTGATCGCCATGGCCATGAGCTCCAACCCGAGATTATTGATCGCCGATGAACCGACCAGCGGTCTCGACGTCACCATCCAGGCGCAATTCCTCGACCAAATGTGGGAGACCGCCAACCAGACCGGCTCGGCAGTGCTGTTGGTCACCCAGGATCTCGGTATCATCGCCAATTATTGCGACCGGGTGCTGATCATGGAAAATGGCCGGATTATCGAGGAAGCGCCGGTGCGGCAGTTCTTCCAAGCGCCTGCGCAGGACTATAGCCGGCGCATTCTCGCCACCCAACGCCAGCAGGGCGGCGACACCTCCGGCGATGCACATCACGGCGAGCTCACACATGCGGAGACCATCATCCGCGTCGCCGGGCTGTACAAACAGTTTCCCATCCGCGGCAGCGACCAGAAGGTTCATGCGGTGGACGATGTGTCGTTCGATATAAGGCGCGGAGAAGCGATCGGCCTGGTCGGCGAAAGCGGCTCGGGCAAAACCACCGTCGGACGTTGCCTGGTGCGTCTCGAAGAGCCGACGGCCGGCGAGATCATGTTTCACGACACGCCCCTCGGCGACATCAAACGCGCCGCCTTTGTGCCGTATCGCAAGGCCATTCAGATCGTCTTTCAGGACCCGTTCGATTCCATGAATCCGCGCTGGACGGTAGAGAAGGTGTTGACCGAGCCCTTGGATCTGCACACCGACTTAACGCCGGAACAAAAACGTACGCGCGTGGTGGAACTGCTCGAAATGGCCGGCCTCGATGCGGCGCTGCGGCGCGATCAGCCGCGCCAGCTCAGCGCCGGACAGCAGCAGCGTGTGGTGATAGCGCGCGCCATCGCCACCAACCCGGAGTTCATCGTTCTCGACGAACCGACCTCGGCCCTTAGCCCGGAAACGCGGGTCGAGATCATCCAGCTGCTGATGGAACTGTCGCGCAAACTCGGCTTTGCCTACCTCTTCATCTCGCATGATTTAACCACGGTGAAAGTTATCTGCCACCGGGTCATCGTCATGTATCTCGGGCAGATCGTTGAAGTCGGCGACAAGAACGTTGTCTTCGCCACGCCGCGCCATCCCTATTCGAAAGCGCTGCTGGCTTCGCACCTCTTCCCCGACATCGCCGACCGGCGCGTTGACCGGGCTGAACGCATCACCCTGGAAGGGGAAATTCCGAGCCCTGTATCCTTGCCCCAGGGGTGTTATCTTTATGGCCGCTGCCCGAGCCAGAAAGACGCCTGCGCCGACATGCCGCAGGAGCTGCGCGCCATGCCGGATGGGCGCGAGATACGTTGTTGGCGGGTGACGGAAGGCGATTTTCCGGACGCACATAGTTGAAGGAATAAGATTCATGAACGCCATAGATATTGTCGTCAATCTCTTCACCGAGGAGGAAGTGCGGCTCGGCCAGACCGGTCTCGACGAAACCTTCAAGGCGCAGATTCGCATGCCCGAAAAGATGCGCGCCGGCGTGTCGATCGAGAATTACCTCGGCCGTATGGACCGCGCCGGCATCCAGCGCTCGCTGCTGATCGCCGTGCGTGCCGGTGACCTGAACGTCAAGGGATCGTTCGAGATCCCATACAGCCGTGTGCACGACATATGCCAGCAACACCCTGACCGCTTCTCCGGCCTCGCCGGGGTCGATCCGACACGCGGCATGCAGGGTCTGAAAGACTTGGAAGAATCGGTGCGCGACTTCGGCTTCGTCGGCGCGCATTTCTATCCCCACTGGTTCGGCCTCGCGCCCGACCACCGCTTGATCTATCCCTATTACGCCAAATGCTGCGAGCTCGATATTCCGATTATGATGCAGGTCGGCCACAATCTGGTCTATTCGCGCGAGCGCCGCCTGCCCAGCGTCGGGCGGCCGATCTGCCTCGACCAGGTGGCGATCGATTTTCCCGAACTGCGCCTGCTCGGCATCCATATCGGCGTGCCGTGGACGCAAGAGATGATCTCCATGGCCTGGAAACACGAGAATATTTACATCGGCGTCGATGCCTATGCGCCGCGCTATTGGCCGCCCGAGATCGTCCACTATCTCAACAGCTATGGCCGCAAGAAGGTGCTGTTCGGCACCGATTGGCCGGTCATTGATCCGGAGCGCGCCATGGCCGAGATCGCCGAGCTCGACATCAAATCGGAAGCCAAGGAGCTCTTGATGCGCGGCAATGCGCTGCGCGTCTTCAATCTGCCGGAAAGCCCCCAGGAGGGGGATTAAACACCTCATGGCCGACGCCGCGATAAACACCTACCGGCCCGTCACCATAGCCTCCGGCGTGCGCACTTCGGCCGAGCGCACACCGAACAAGATCGCGCTGCGCGAAGGCACGCGCGAACTGAGTTACGCCAAGCTGGTCGAGCGCATTGACCGGGTCGCCAATGGGGCGCGGCACGATCTCGGTCTCCGGCCCGGCGACAACATCATGCTGCTCGCGCCCAATTGTCTGGAATATGTCGAGATCGTCGCCGGCTTTGCCAAAGCGGGCGTCGCCGTCGCCACCATCAATCCGCGCCAGACGGCACGCGAGATCGCCGCCATCGTCGAGGATTGCGCGGCGCGTACTGTCATCGCTCATCCGGCGGTGGAAGAGCTGGTGCGCGACGCCGGCCTGACCGCGCCCGAACGCGTTATTGTTCTCGGCGACAGCTATGAAGAATGGCTTGCCCGAGCCAAGCCGAAGCCTGTCGATGTGGCGGTGGACGAACGCGATTCCTTCGCCATCTCCTACACTTCCGGCACCACCGGCCAGGCCAAGGGTATCGTTCTTTCGCACCGCTCCCGGGTCATGACCTTCCTTGCCATGGCGTCGGAATATGGCTGCTACGGGCCGGAAGACAGTTACCTCTGTGTCGCGCCCTTATTTCATGGCGGTGGATTCGCCTTTGCTATGGGCAGCGTCTTTCTCGGCGGTTTTTGCGAGATATTGCCAGCCTTCAATCCGGAAGAAATCATGCGGCTTTTGAACGAACAGCCGTTCACCGGCACCTTCATGGTGCCGACCCACTACCACGCCATCCTGGCGCTGGAATCTTCTGTACTGAAGCGCTACCGCCAACATCATCTCACCAGCCTGATCTCCAACGCTGCTGCTCTGCCGCAGGCCACCAAGGAAGGCATCGTCGGGCAGTTCGGCGAAAGCGTGTTGCACGAGACCTATGGCTCGACCGAAGCCGGCATCGTCACCAATCTGCGCCCGCCTGATCAGTTGCGCAAAATTCAGTGCGTCGGCCTGCCGTTCGTGTGCAGCCGCATCCGCCTGCTCGACGGCGATGGCCAGGAGGTCGCGGACGGCGAGGTCGGCGAGCTCTACAGCAACTCGCCCTATCTCTTTAACGGCTATTGGGGCAAGCCGGAGGAGACCGCAGCTGTGCTCCGTGACGGCTGGGTGACGGCAGGCGACATGGCGCGGCGCGACGAGGAAGGTTACTTGTTCCTGGTCGACCGCAAGAAGGACATGATCATCTCCGGCGGGGTGAACATCTATCCGCGCGAAATCGAAGAAGTGCTGATCCGCCATGCCGGCATTGCCGAGGCCGCCGTGGTCGGCGTGCCAGATGACTATTGGGGCGAACGGGTGAAGGCCTTTATCGTCGCCGCCGGCGAAGACGCTCCGGCGCCGGACGACATCATCGCCTTCGCCAAGGAAAATCTGGCCTCTTACAAGGTGCCGAAGGATATCGCTTTCATCGACGCCCTGCCGCGCAACCCGGCGGGTAAGATATTGAAACGAATGCTGCGCGAAAGCGACTGACTTATGTCAGCGGAATATGCCGAGCATTTCCGCGCGCTCATCGGGTCTGAGCATGTCATCGAAGACGCGGCGGAACGCGAATATTTCTCTAGCGATATTTCCGGTAGCGGCGACGCCATCGCTGCACTCGTGCTGCAACCCGGCACGGTGGATGAGCTCGCCGCCTGCGTGCGCACGGCTGCGAATCAGGGATTTGCGATCCTCGCGCGCGGCGGCGTCATGTCCTATTCGAAGGGCTACGTGCCGACCCGCGCGCACACGGTCATCATCGACATGCGCCGTCTCGACCGTATTGTTGAGATTAATGCGCAACAAAAATTCGTCACCGCCGAGGCCGGTTGCACCTGGAAGAAACTCTACGACGCCCTCAGCGAACAAAACCTGCGCACGCCTTTTTTCGGTCCACTCTCCGGCATCCAGGCAACGCTCGGCGGCAGCGCCGCGCAAAACGCCGCCTTCTTCGGCTCAGCCAGCCATGGCACCATGCGCGAGAGCGTGCGCGGGCTGGAGATCGTCGGCGCCGACGGCAAGCTGTTCCAACCTGAATCGCCCGCGCCTTTCATCGGCGATGCCGGCGCCTTCGGCATCAAGACGACCATTACGCTGAAGCTCATCCCTGCGCCGCCTGAATGCGCCTTCGCCTCCTTTGCCTTTGACAATTTCCCCGCCCTCCTCCGCGCGCAAAGTGCAATGGCGAACACGGAAGGCCTCGCAGAATGTTTCGGCTTCGATCCGCAGAGCCATCGCAATTTGGTGAAGGGCGGTTTCAATTTGTTCGAAGGCGCCGCGCTACTCGGCGATGTGGCGCGCACCCACGGTATCGGCCAGGCGTTCAAGACTGCCGTGCGTGTCACGCGCATGAGGGATTTGCAATATTCCCTGCATGCGGTGGTGGAGGGAAATTCGGTCGCCGAGACCGATGCGTCCATGGCGCGGCTTACTGCCTGCGCCAAAGACGCCGGCGGCACACCGATCCCAGATACCATCCCCCGCGTCGCCCGAGCCAAACCGTTCCGCCCAATCAAAGCCTTGCTTGGACCGGGCGGTGAAAACTGGCTACCGGTGCACGCCATCGTGCCACACGCCGAGGCTGAACGGCTGATTCAGCGCACGAGTGCGTATTTCGAGGAAAAGAAAGCGCGCTTGAACCGCCATAACATCCGAATCGCTTTCCTAACCGTCCTGATCGGCGAAAAAATCCTATATGAGCCGCAATTCTTTTGGCCCGACCGTCTCTCGCTGTTTCATCTCCGGAACGTTACTGACAAACAACGCGCCCGTTACGGCGAGAACGCCGCCAACCCAGATGCCCGCCAGGCAGTGATGGAGATGCGCCAGGAATTAATCGTGCTTTTCGAACAAATCGGTGCCGGCCACATGCAGAGCGGCAAGCTTTACCCTTATCTTCAAAATTTAAGCAACGTCGAGCAGGCGGACATTCGCGCCCTCAAACATCGCCTCGATCCGCGCGGCTTGATGAACCCGGGCGTGCTTGAGTTATGAGCTAAAGCACCTCTTCTGCCATAAAGCGAAGCGCATCGACGGAACCGCCGCCGCTGAGCAGGAGCGACGAAACCTTGCCTTCCTTGGCAGCGTCTTTCCACACCGAAAGGCGTTCCTTGATGCGCCCGGCCGGGCCGACAAGCGCAATGGCGTCGATCAATTCCTCAGGGACCGCCGCCTCGGCTTCGGCCTTTTTGCCAGTGAGATAGAGCTGCTGCATTTTTACTGCCGCTTCCTCGAAGCCGAGGCGCTTGCAGTAGTCATTATAGAAATTCTTGCCCGGCGCACCCATGCCGCCGATATAGAGGGCGAGGTGACGGCGGATCGGCATGCGGCAGGCTTCAAGATCGTCGCCCATGGCAAACGGCACGATCGGCGCGATTTCGAAATCCTTCAGGCCCTTGCCGCCGCCGGCTTTGGCGAAACCGGCGTTGAGGTCATCCTCGAACACATCGAAGCGTTCGGGCGACATAAAGATCGGGAACATGCCATCGGCGATTTCGGCAGACGTGCGGATGCCGGCCGGTGCCACAGCGGCGGTGAAGATCTTGAGACTCGGATCGCCGTGCAGAATGCTCTTGAGCGGCTTGCCGAGGCCGCTCGCATCGGCGCCGCGATAGGGCAGTTGGTAGTGATAGCCGTCATGGGTGACAGGCGCCTCGCGCGCCAAGGCCTGGCGAATGATATCGATATATTCACGCGTTCTCGTCAGCGGACGGCCATAGGCGACACCGTGCCAACCCTCGATCACCTGCGGCCCGGACGGGCCGATGCCAAGAATAAAGCGTCCGCCGGAAAGCGCCTGCAGGGTCATTGCCGTCATCGCCGCGCAGGCCGGGGTGCGCGCCGGCATCTGGATGATGCCGGTGCCGACATTGATGCGTGAGGTCTGCGCCAGCATCCAGGCCGCCGGTGTCACCGCGTCCGAGCCATAGGCTTCCGACGTCCAGACCGAATCAAAGCCGAGCCGCTCGGCCTCCAACACCAGATCCATATCGATAGAGAATTTGGGCCCTGAATAGCCCGTAA
>JAPYQV010000566.1 GCA_029937205.1 Alphaproteobacteria bacterium | reverse complement strand
GGCGGACTGAACCTGCCGCCCGGTATGAACCTGCCATTCTAGGGGCCGGCGCGCATCATGGCCGGCAATGATATAGAACGGCTGATCAATTATCTGAGCAAGCTGCCGGGCCTCGGTCCGCGCTCGGCACGGCGCGCCGCGCTCTATATGCTGAAGCGCCGCGAAGCCCTGATGGTGCCGCTTCTGAAGGCGCTCGAAGACGCGGCGGAAAATATCAAGCCGTGCGCGACATGCGGCAATCTCGACACGCAAGATCCCTGTGCGATTTGCGCCAATCCCGAGCGCGACGCCAGCCTCATTTGCGTCGTCGAGGAGGTCGCCGATCTGTGGGCGCTCGAGCGCACGCACAGTTACAAGGGGCGCTATCATATTCTCGGCGGGCTGCTGTCGGCGCTGGACGGCGTCGGCCCGGAAGATTTGAGTATCGCCGGCCTGATCAGCCGCGCCGCAGCGCCGGAAGTGGAGGAAATCATCCTCGCCATGAGCGCCACCGTCGACGGCCAAACCACGGCGCATTTTGTCACCGACCGGCTGCAAGACCAGGGCGTCACCATCACCCGCCTGGCGCACGGCGTGCCGGTCGGCGGCGAGCTCGACTATCTAGACGATGGCACGCTCAGCGCCGCCCTCAAAGCGCGCCGGCCGCTTTAGTCTTCGCCGTCTGCGCGAAGCGGCAGGGGAATGGCCGCCGGGGCGGCATCCTCGGTGATTTCCGTGGAGACTTCCACTTTCGCATCATCCTCAAGCTGCACCAATTCGATGCGCTCGGCGCGCTTGCTCACTTTGCCGGTGGATATGCGAATTTTTTCGATGTCTTTGGCCGCCTGGCCGAAGTGATCTTGCAATTTGCCGACCCGGTCATCGAGGCGGACAACATCACCGAGCAGGATTTGAACCTCTTTTTGGATCAACCCGGCCTGTTCCTTCATACGCACATCCTTGAGGATCGCGCGTACCGTATTGAGGGTCGCCCAGAGAGTGGTGGGCGAGACGATGAACACCCGCGCCCGGTAGCTCTCTTCGACCACGGCAGTGAAATTGCCGTGCAGCTCGGCATAAACCGCCTCGGAGGGCAGGAACATCAGAGCCGCATCGGCCGTTTCGCCGGGCACGATGTAGCGCTCGGAAATGGCCTTGATATGCACATTTATGGCATCGCGGAAAGCGCGCTCGGCCGTCTTTTTTGCCACATCATCCGCCGCTGCCTGAAGTGCGTGATAGCTCTCGAGCGGGAATTTCGCGTCGATGACGATGGCGCCCGGTGGATTTGGCAGTTGTAAAAGACAATCGGCGCGCCGGCCGTTCCCCAAAGTGGTCTGAAAACTGTAGGCCGAGGGCGGCAATATTTGGCTCACCAAATCGTTTAATTGAATTTCGCCGAAGGCGCCGCGCGCCTGCTTGTTGGAGAGAATATCCTGCAGGCTGACGACTTGGCTCGAGAGCTCGGCGATATTGCTTTGCGCCTTATCAATCACCGCGAGGCGTGCTTCGACCTTGCCCATGGTCTCGAGGGTCTTTTTGGTCGAATCCTGCAGCCCCTCGGCCAAGGTTTTGTTGAGCGCCGCCTCGCGCTCGTGCAGCTTCTCGCCGAGCGCCCGTTGTTCGGCCTTGAGGCGCTCTTCCATGTCGCGCTGGCTGGCGGCGAAACTTTCACTGAGTCGGACCAAATCGCCGCGCAACTGCTCGGCTTCGCCGGCCGTGCCGCGTCGGCGTAAAAAGACGAAACCGGCGATTCCAGAAAAGATTATTATGACGGCGAGAATCACGATATCCATGGCCGACACTATGGCCGCGCAGTCGCTTGCCTGTCAAAGCGCCGCGCCGCTTCTTGACGATAGGGCCAGTGAGTAATACCTAGACGGTGGATCGCCAGGAATATACGCCAGTGAAAAACCGCCAGTGAAAAAACGCACATGACCATACGACCGATCATAATCGCGCCCGACAAGCGCCTGAAGCTCCGTTCCAATCCGGTCGAGGACGTGGACGAAGAAATCCGCACGCTGTTGGACGATATGCTCGAGACCATGTATGGCGACGATGGTCTCGGTCTGGCGGCGATCCAGGTTGGCGTGCCGAAGCGCGTTGTCGTCATCGACGTGCACGAGCCGGACGATCCGCCGGCACCGCTGAAGCTGGTCAATCCGGAAATTCTGTGGTTCTCGCCGAAACGCATGATCTATGAGGA
>JAPYQV010000565.1 GCA_029937205.1 Alphaproteobacteria bacterium | reverse complement strand
CCGTCGCCGTTTATGCCGCCAATCACGGTGCGCGAGCCATCCGCGCCAATCTTCTGCGAGCGCTGGACGGCGCTACGGCCGCCGCCATTGGCGCCGGGCGTTCCCTCCTTGGTTCGAGAAGTTTCCATACTGATCTCGGCATCGCACAGGAAGCGCACCTTGAATACGGCACCGAGGCCGCCGCGGAATTTTCCCGCGCCGGCCGAATCCTGGCGTAGCTCGAAGCTTTCATATTCGATCGGAAACAACAGCTCCGCTGTTTCCGCCGGCATATTCATGCAATTGCCGAGCGGGTCCATGGTCACGCTCATACCGTCACCATAGGGCGTGCCGCCCCAGCCGCCGGCCGGGAGGTCGGAAAAAACATCGGTATTGCCGGCTGGGTCGCGGGTGGCGGCGACGAACCAATTGCACTCGGCAAAGGTTGATCCGGTCACCCGCTCCGGGATCGCCTTGGCCAGCGCTTGCCAGATCGCGCTGGTGATTTTGGACGAGGTGAGTGTTGTGCAGCCGATGACTGGCGCCGGCCATTTGGCGTTGAGCCAGCAATTGTCCGGCAGTTTGAGCTCCAGCGGTATCAGCATGCCGTAGTTCGACGGTGCGTGCGGCGCGAGGAAAAATTGCAGCGAATAGAAGGCGGCGGAGGCGGTGTTGGCCATCGGCGAGTTGATCGCCCCCTTGGTGATCGGCGCCGAACCGTCGAAATCGATGGTGATGTTGGAGCCCGCGATGGTGAGCGTCACCTTGATTGGAACGGGTTTATCGGAAAACCCGTCCGTATCGGCGTAGTCCTCTCCGGTATAGACACCGTCGGGGATCTCCTCGATGGCGGCGCGCACGATCTTCTCGGTGTATGTGATGACCTGGTTCATGCCCGCCCGGACGGTATCGAGGCCGTAGCGCGTCGCAATACGCTGCAGTTCCGTTTCCGCCGCCTTGAGTGCGCCGAAATGTGCCTGAAGGTCGCCGCGGACAAAATGCGGTGTGCGCGTGTTGCTGATGATGATGTCGAGAATTTCGTCCCTGACAACGTAGTTCTCGTACAATTTGATTGGCGGCAACCGCAAACCTTCGCCGGCGACATGGGTGCCGAACGCCTGACCGCCCGCAGCACCTCCACCGAGATCCATCCAGTGTCCGCGGCTGACGGCAAAGCCAAGCAATTCTTCCTCAAAGAAGACCGGCATGGTGAAGGTGATGTCGTTGATGTGCGAGCCGCCCTGGTAGGGGTCATTGAGAACAATGACGTCGCCGGGCCGCATCTGTTCGATGGGAAATTTCTGGATCGAGGCGTCGGCGCTATATTGCATCGCGGCCAGATGAACGGGATTTCCAGCCTGGCCAAGCAGGCGTAAATCCGCGTCATAAATCGCATTCGAGAAGTCGAGCATGTCGGAGAGGATCGGCGAGAAGGAGGTTTTCTGCACAATCGTCGTCATGCGCGCGCAGGTGTATTCGAAGGCGTTGCGAAGTACCTCGAAGGTAATCGGGTCAATCGCCGCTTCCGATGCGCGCTCTGTCGCAATAGCCTGATTCGTCGCCATAGCTGTTTCCCTTTGCTGACTAATTACCGATCGCGATATGCAGATTTCCCATGCCATCGCTTTTGCCCGTACAGTCCGGCGGCAGGACCGCGCAAGCGTCGGCATATTCTACAATACTTGGCCCCGGAATGTGTGTGTCGGCCGCCAGTTCAGACGCCGTGAAGACCGGGGTGTCGATCCAGTGGCCGCCAAAATAGACCGGGCGCGTGCTCGCCGCAGCGCCGTTACCACGGCTTTCACCAGTGCCATCCATCTGAAATATCGGCGGGTCTGAAAACTTTCCGATCGCGGTCACGCCGAGTGCGACAAAGACGATGGGAAAATCTTCCGAATGGACGCCAAAATCTTTGGTATGCGCGGCGTGAAACATTTGAGCGATGACCGGCAAATGACACGCCTCGATACGCCCCGACGGAATTTCGCACTCCACTTCGAATGTCTGGCCCTGGTAGCGCATCTGTGCCGTCCGCGAGATCATCATGCCGCCGCCGTCCACGCCGTCTGCCGCGAGGAGCGCGCGTCCGCGGGCTTCCAATGTCTCATAATCGGTGTTGAGCCGTTCGAGGTCGATATCCTCCACCTCAGCATAGAGAAAGCTCTCCAGGTCATGGCGTAGGTTCATCGCCGTGGCGCCAAAAGCCGAGAC
>JAPYQV010000564.1 GCA_029937205.1 Alphaproteobacteria bacterium | reverse complement strand
GTGTTAACGCGCCCTACTCGATCTAAGACAATGATTGTGGCGCACGGGTGCTTCATCGTTCCTCGGACCATTATCGATCGACGTCGATGCAGTGACTAAATCGTCAAGCAGACATCCTGACGTCTGTTATTGGGGGTGAAGCGGACGTCAAATCACGCCGCTGTAGAGTCCCTTTAGTGCCAAACTGAGACATCAGCTTCGCGTTGGATACACCAACCATTGCGCAATTTTGTTCGTCACGGCGTGTCGACCCAGCGGTCCCGCTATTCAATCACCTTGTCGGCGCGCAGCAGGATCGACGGCGGGAACGTAATGCCGAGCGCCTTTGCCGTTTTCAGATATATTGTCAAATAGAACCGTGTCGGCTGCTCCACTGGCATCTCAGCCAGTTTCGCGCCTTTCAAGATTTTATCGACGAGAGTGGCCGCGCGGTAATGCAGGTTTCGCAGATTCGTACCGTCTGAAATCAAAAAGCCGGCCTCGGCATTGGGCGGGATCGTGCCGATGGTCGGTAGACCGTACTTGAGCGCGAACGCTGCAATTTGGGTACGATGCGCTGGCCTTTCCGAAATCCTCATCGTGCTGAAATTTGGTGAACCGAGAAATGCGGAGCCCCGCACACAATCTTGCTCAAAACATCTTACGGGACGCGACGAACGTGCGTCATTCGTGCCTGAGACTCGACACCCGCAGCCGCGGGGCGTAGCATTTGCGATACCTGCGGCATGAAGGAGACCAGAGCATGGCCCGACTGCGGCATTTCGCAATCGTCGTGAAAAACTTGGACGAATCGGCCGCCTTCTATCAGAAGGTGTTTGGCGTGGAGCGCGTCGGCGAAGAGCATCTGGAGTTCGGCTCCGGCGTCTATCTGTCCGATGGCGAAGTCAATTTGGCGCTGCTCAAATATAGATCGGACGCCGCGGCCGGCGTTGCCGACAGCGCTAATTTTGTAGGCGCGCACCACTTCGGCTTCCAGGTTGACGACCTTGACGAGGTCCGAAATCTTATCGAGGCGAACGGTGGCACCTTTCACTTCGACCTCGGCGACGACGAGACGAAGGTCAACTTCGAGCGCAAGTTCAAAGACCCCGACGGGATAATCTTCGACATCTCGCAAACGGGTTGGCTCGGGACACCCGGCGGCGTCTCGGACATAATTCCGCCACCACGCAACAAGAATCCTGCTGACAATTCGGCCATGCAGGAACCCAAAGGAGGAAGCCCAACCATGGCCCTGACGACCCAAAGCGTCCTTGAGCGGATCGATCAAATTCACAAGGAAAAACCCATGTACGGCCACCCGCTGTGGACCGGCATGGTGGAAAACACTTTCAATCTGGATCAGGTCCGTTATCTCTGCAAGCAGCATGGCGGCATTCCGCTGCATAATCAGAAATACCACGGCCGGCTCTATGTCATCTGCCCCGATCCGGAATGGCGCGAGTTGATCGCCGAGGTGGTCTACGAGGAATCCACCGGGCGCATATTCTCCGACGGGGTGTCGCACCACACGCTCTACCTCAACTACGCCAAAGCGTTGGGGCTTGGACGCGAGGAAATGTACGACCCGCCCTACTGCGGCGGGGTGGTCGCCTTCCAGGCCTATTTCGAGATGATCTGCGCCAAGACATTCCTTGAGGGGGTCTCCGCCCACATGTTGGCGGGCGAGGCAGCGATCCCCGGCCTCTACGGCCGCATCGCCGGGCAGCTGCGGAAAACATTCGCTCTCGACGAAGAAGGGGTTAAGTACTGGACCGTGCACGACACCGCGGACGCGGAGCATTCCGACGTCGGGCGGCGGCTGCTCGACCAGTTTGCTACCTCCCAGGAAGACCGCCAACTGGTGCTCAAGACGGTGCAGCAGACGATCGACATCATGCATCTGATGTATGACGATATCTATCGCGGCGTGCTTGAACTGGCCGACAAGTCCGCGGTCGCGTGAGGCGGCGGATCAATATTGACTCACCCCATCCACACCGTTCACGGCAGCACGGCCACCGCTTCGATCTCGATCATGAACGCGGGCCAGGCCAATGCCGAGACCTCGCAGATCACGCTGGCCGGGCCGTCGTTCGGAAAATAGCGCTCGCGGATGTCAGCGATGTCGTCGAAGGCGCGGATGTCGGTGACGTAAACTGCGACCTTGACGATGTCCAACATGCCGGCGCCCTGATCGGCAAGGATTGCCTTAATG
>JAPYQV010000563.1 GCA_029937205.1 Alphaproteobacteria bacterium | reverse complement strand
GATTACGTCAATTTCAATTCAGATACGAATGGATATATTTGACCCAGCAACAATTGGATCGAAACAAGGAGGATGAGATGTCGGGTAAAGTATTGATTTTGGGCGCTAGAGGACGGTTTGGCCGGGCCGCCGCCGATGCATTTTTGGGCGCCGGCTGGCAGGTGCGAGGCTTTGCCCGTGCTTGGGACAGTGCCGCGAGCACAGCCGACATGGAATGCGTCAGCGGTGATGCGTTCGATGCCGACGCGCTGTCCGCCGCGGCCCGGGGCTGCGATGTGATCGTTCACGCGCTTAATCCGCCGTACAGCCGTTGGCGCCGCGATTTACCGCGCCTGACGAAAAATGTCATCCGCGCCGCCAAAATCTCCGGCGCGACGGTGATGATTCCGGGCAATATCTACAGCTATGGCGCGGCCATGCCGGAACGTTTGAGCGAGGCGACGCCGGCCAGGCCGACAACGCGCAAGGGCCGTCTGCGCCACGAGATGGAGCAGGTTTTCGCCCGCGCCGCCGAAGATGGCGTGCGCACGATCATCCTTCGTGCCGGCGACTTCATCGAGCGCGAGAAGACCGGCAATTGGTTCGACAGCCATATCGCCGCGAATATTGCCAAGGGGCGGGTGATGTATCCCGGCCCGCTCGACCGCCTGCATGCCTGGGCCTATTTGCCCGATATGGCGCGTGCCATGGCGGCGCTGGCGGAAAAACGCGATGCTTCGCCGCTTTCGAGCAATTTGGATTTCCCGGCTACGCGTTGACCGGTCGCATGCTGATCGATGCCATGGCAGAGCGCGCCGGACGCAAATTGAAAGTCAAAGGCCTGTCTTGGACGATGGTTCGACTGCTCGGCTTGGCGATGCCGGAAATGCGCGAAATCGTTGAAATGGCCTATCTCTGGCGCGTGCCGCACGCCATCGACGGCGCCAAGCTCGAAGCGGCATTGCCGGATTTTCAGGCCACGCCACTGGAGGTGGCGATGGCGGAGGTCCTGCGCAGCGGTCCAGCGCTGCGTGACGTGCCGTTTGGCGTGGCGCCAAATCTACCGCGCGCGAGTGCCCGGATGACATGACCTGTCACGGCAGCCCTGCAGCTTTCGCTCGCAGCCCTAAGCCCTCATAATAAGCGCAATATTATGGGAGAGCGACGTGACGAATAGTGAATTGCACAATGATGCCGTGGTCATCGACGGGCTGGTGATTTCCAAGTGGAGCCGTTCGGTTTTCGAAGACATGCGCAAGGGCGGCCTCACGGCGGCGAACTGCACCTGTTCGGTGTGGGAAGGCATCCGTGGCTCGATGGACAATGTCGCCGCCTGGAAGCGCATGTTCGTGGCGCATGACGATCTCATTCTTCAGGTCCGAACAAGTGCGGACATTCGCCGCGCCAAAGAGGAACATAAAACCGGCATTATTCTCGGTTGGCAGAATACCAGCGGAATTGAGGACCGCCTCGAATATTTGGCGATCTTCAAGGAACTCGGCGTCAATATTATGCAGCTCACCTACAACACGCAGAATTTCGTCGGCTCGGGCTGTTACGAGAGCGTCGATAGCGGGCTATCCGATTTCGGCCGCGACGCTGTCGATGAGATGAACCGGCTCGGCATCCTGGTTGATCTTTCCCATGTCGGCGCCAAGACCAGCGACGACGCGATTCGTCATTCCAAAAAACCGGTGGCCTATTCCCACTGCCTGCCGTCGGGCCTGAAAGAGCATCAGCGCAATAAATCCGACGCGCAGTTGAAATTTATCGCCGATCAGGGCGGCTTTATCGGCGTCACTATGTTTCCCGCCTTCCTGGCGCGGGGCACCGATTCCACGGTCGACGATTATGTCGAGGCGATGGATTATGTGATCAATCTGGTCGGCGAGGATTGCGTTGGCTTCGGCACCGACTTTACCCAGGATCAGAGCCAGGAATGGTTCGACTGGCTGGTGCATGACAAAGGCGATGGCCGCGAGCTGATTGCTTTTCGCGGCGAAGATGGCGTTGCTCGAGCGGGCCAGGACGATGGGCTTCGAAGAACAATTCGATGAGGTCCTCGTACCCGAGGAGAGCGTTGTCGAGATGGTGGGCGGGAAAAAGCGGACTTCGAAGCGGAAGTTCTTCCCGGGCTACATCATGGTGCACATGGAACTGAGTGACGAGACGTGGCACGTCGTCAAGGGGACGCCAAAGATCACCGGATTCGTCGGCAATGCGAC
>JAPYQV010000043.1 GCA_029937205.1 Alphaproteobacteria bacterium | reverse complement strand
CGGCTCGGATGCGGGGTTTGCCGTTACGCCTTATGGCGAATGGCACGCGCGCGAGCTGGAGCATTATGTGAAATATCTCGGCTTCAGCCCGGCAGAGACACTGAAATGTGCGACCGTCAACAACGGCACTTTTGTTCGCGAGGACGGTCAAGTGGGTGCGCTTGAAGCGGGGCGGCTGGCAGATATCCTGATTATTGATGGCGACCCACTGGCCGATATCACAATTCTGCAGGATCGCTCGCGCATCTGCGAAATCATCCAAGGCGGCGAGACGGTTGAGCTCGAGATCAACAAGAATGTGCGGCGCTTGCGTTCCGAGTTTTCATACGACATGTGGAGCGATGTCTATACCCAAGCGCGCATCAACGAGATCGGCATGACGGGCGGTCTGGCCCAACGCGCCGCCGAGTAAGGACTTCAAGAGCATTCAGGGAGAGTAAGGAATGACGCCAAAACCGATAATTTCAGGCGATTCGCATGTGATCGAGCCCGCCGAACTGTGGCGCAGCCCTTGGGTAAAAAATATGGCGATGCGGTGCCCCACATCGTCGATCAGTATAACGGCGTAAAGGCAGAACATTTTTTTACCGGTTTTGAATATGTCCGGATTGATGAGATTGTCGAGGGTGACGAGGCGCTTCAGCAAAAGTTGGTGGCCTCAGGCAATGATCCCGCGATGCGCTTGAAATGCATGGATGAGGACGGCGTGTGGGGCGAGATCGTGAACTCCACCTGGTGTCTCTACGTCATGCGGGCGCTGGACGATCGGTTGGTCGAGGAATGTTGTCAGGTGTTCAACGATTGGCTGGCGGAATATTGCAGCCATGCGCCCAAGCGGCTCTACGGCACTTCAATGATCCACATGGCCGATATCGATTGGGCGGTGCGCGAGCTGGAGCGTACCGCCAAGAAAGGCCTCAAGAGCTGCATTATCAACTGTGACGCGCGGCGTGAATGGCCGCGCTATCAGGATAAGGTCTATGATCCATTTTGGGCGCGTGCGCAGGAATTGGATCAGCCGGTTACGCTGCACATCATCACCGGCAACGAGGTAGATCTGTTTACCCTACATGGCAAGGATCGCATCGATGTGCCACGCAGCACGCTCGGTGTGTTTGCTGAAGCGGGTCCGGTACTGACCAACGAGTTCATATTCGGCGGCGTGCTTGACCGCTTTCCGAAACTCAAGCTCGTGCTCTCGGAATATGAAGTCTCGTGGCTGCCCTACTGGTTGTTCCGCACAAAACAAATCCAGGACGATTTCGGGCCGGCAATGGACATTCCCACAATCGGTAAACCGATCGAGGAATATTTGAGCCAGATCTATCATGGCCTGATCGACGATCCCTATCTCGATAAGGTGCTCGACGTGATCGACCACAAAACCATCATGTGGGGCTCGGATTTCCCCCACGCGCGCTGCACCTATCCAGATACCAAAGCGGTGATCGAGCAGGTCTTTGGTCATCTCGACGAGTCCGTGCGCGATGACATCGTCTTCAGGAACTGCGCCCGTTTTTACAATATGGACCTGCCCAACGGAACTTAGGCGGATTGCGCTGCCTTCAGACGTTCGGCGGCGGCCTGAGCGGTTTCAGGCGAATCGTAGAGCTTGTCCTCGAACAGCAACAGCGGCTTCTCGCGATCAGCGCAGAGTTGGCCGACGCACCATTCACGGTCCGATTTGGTGCACACCACCACATAGAAGCCCGGGATCGGACCGTGTTGATGATTGTTCAAGGCGAACAACACCTCGGCGAGGTCGCTGAGCTTTTCGGGATCGAGGTCGCCCAAGAGTGATTGCTCCAGCGCGCTCGCCGGCTGCTCCCGCGTCGGCATCATATGCTTGCCGGGCGGCGGCTTCACGAGCGGCATGGGAGAGCTGCGCGTTTTTTCCGACATGTCGTTTGAGCGCCCTTTATTGCTCTCCCGGCCGCACCTTGCCTAGGGCAGCGGACCTTCCTTGAGGAAGCCCCGGATGACGTTCTCCATGAGTTGCGAAACATTATTGGCGTAATTGTCGTGCGACAGGCTGCCGCACCAGGCAAGCGAACCCGGCGCAAATACCGCGCCGTCGTTGGGCGTCTTGTAGTAAATCATGTCCGCCCGGATCATCGGATTTTCGTCGCCGCCGCCGTAATAGCCGCGAACGGTGAAATGAATCTCCTCGTTGACCTGCATCATGAGATCGGTGTGACCCTCGGAACGCGCCAGCAGATAGGCATTGTGCGGGGTGCCGAATTCAAGGTCATAGCGGTCCAACTCCAGCCCGGCGGCAGCGCCACCGACAAGTCCGAAATCGCCTATAATTTCGTCATCGCCGATGCCCTCGAACATCCATGCGCATTCAGGGCGGAAGCTATCAACGTCGCGCCGGTAGTAGGACGAGACGTCGAAGCCGTAGGCCGTAAAGGTTAAACCGCAGACCTTGCTCGGAATGCGCCCGCGGGCGCGCCACATGCCGCCATATTTGCCGTCGAAGGCGTTGTTGTATTCGCCCGGATTCGCCGTCCAGGCGCGTGTCCCGGCCTCGCCCTTGCGCACTTCGACGATGTTGCCGTTGTCGGGATGGAACTCGGTAACCCAGTAGAAACCGTCGGCGCCGAGGTAAAGCCAGCGCCCACCCTGCTGCTGATAAGCCTCATAGGCGTCGACCATCTTCTCCGAGGAATATTCAGGGTGACTACCGGTCAGTACCACGGGGTAGCGCTTGAGCAGGTCGACGCCCTCACGGTCGAGATCTTCGTCCGTGTGCACGTCAAAATCGAAGCCTTTCTGCTCCAGCCAATCCGTCAAATGCAGATCACCGTTGAGCTGCCACAGAGAAGGCGACAGCCAGTGGCGATATTTCGGCCGCATGTTGAGTATCGGCCTGAGACGTGAGGAATAGCACACGCCACTGCCGTCCGAATGCAGCGAATAGGTCGACAAGCCGTATTCGCGGTGCTCGTTCAGATAAAGATCGGAAGCCTGCATGATCGGCACCTTGCCGGCGAGCAATTCGGCAACCACCGAATTCGTCGACAGATTGTCGTTGGAATAGGCCAGATAACTCGCCGAGGGGATGATCAAGCAAACGCTCGCGGTTGCCGTTCCCTGCGGCGGGCGGACGAAGAATGTTATGTAATCCTCCGTTTCGGGCGAACTTTCACCACCGACACGAAGCCGCGCTGCATAGGCGCCACTCTTGGTGCCCTCGGGCACGGTGTAGCCGAAATCCACTTCCCAGCGCGCATCGTCGATGTCGTCGTCGTGGAAATGGATGGCGCCATATTCCGCGGGCGCGTGATGATAGACAATCTCGTCGCCGGTCCAGTTATATCCGGTCATGGCACGCGCCGGTAGATTGACGATGTGACCGTGCAGCACGCTCGGCGATGTGTCTATAATTTGGGTCGAGGCGATATTGTCGGAGATGTTGGCATGGAAATCCCATGCCCCAATCACGCATTGGCGAAGCTCCGCCGAACAGCTCTTGACTCCGCGCGCTAGCGCATCGATCTCGCTTTTATCGAGCGCCCGGCTAGCGAAGCGCGGACGATCGATCTTGCCATTATAGACGTCCGCCTGTTGCGGCAGCTCAATGGGCGCCCGCGCCTCTTTGTAGTGGCCGCCAAAGATTGTACGCCCGGACTTCGAAACCTCGGTGCGTGCCGCCATAAGCAGCGGTGCATCGTTGGCACCAGGGGCGACGGCCGAACGGCCCTCGACCACAGATGCTGTCTCCTCCACCGGGTGTAGTAGCGACATGCCGAGACCGCCATTGGCCGAGGTCACGATCGGTTCCTGATAGAGCCGCACCTCGCCACTGGCCGCGTCGTAGGAAGCGGCGGCGAGATACCAGACCTTGCGCAGCAGCGCCTTGCCGCTGGCAATTTTCTCGACCTTGCCGTTGCCGTCGCCAATCCACAGCGCCAGGTTGGCGTTTTCGTCAATAAAGAGGCCACAGCCCGTCGTTCCAACACATTTGGTCAAGACGCCCTGAACGCCTTTGTCAGGCGTTGTTGGAAAAATAAACGCCTGCAATGTGAAACTTTCAACATCCATCCGATGATCGTGCGGTACTACCGCATAGGAGCCGCCATGAACGACCTGATTGCGCCCGGGATAGTCCTTGCTCACCGGAGTGTCGAGTTCCTCGATCTTAAAACCGGGGCCGTCCGGATTTGTGTCGCCGTGAATCATTCGGACGATGTCGGCATGGTAGCTCTCACCCTTCTCGGAATTCACGTAAAACTGAATCTTCTCGCCAGGGCAAATTGAATAGCGATCGCTGTAACCAGTAATTCGCAACATGTGCCGTCTTCCTTCCCGTGTCCGGTCCGCGCCGGGTTCTCCCGCGCGGTACCGTGGGGTGTCTCAAAAGTTGTTATGTCAGTCGCCTACGGCGTTATGGTCGCCGCTGGGGCGTCTAGCCGAGGCCGTAAGAGGCCAGAAGGTCTTCGACCCGGCGTACGAAAATTGCGTGTTCGCACGCGTCTTCGTTCGGATAGGCCTCGTCGCGCAGTATTTCCACCGGTTGACCGCGCACACCCGAGACGATGCCGATGCAATAGCCCTCGTGCGGATTGACGCACACCCGAACATATTTGCCAGTCATCGGCTGACGTCGCAGTTTGTCGAGTACCCGCGCCAAATCGTCACTATGGCCGATCGCCTTATTGCCCGCCTTGCCCGGCACGCCGATTGGATTGTTTTTGTGCTCGGATATGATCCGGGCCTTGGTTTCTGCATCAGTGAGCAGTGGCAGGACGTAAGTCCGCGTGATGAAGTCATCGGTCAGCGAATGGCCGCGGTTTTCCTGGACCCCGGTTTTCTCCGGAATGTTGGGTATCATGACTGCCTCTCTTATTCGAATATGTTGTATTTACTCTTCAGCGCGGCGTGTCCGCACTCTTCAGCTCGGCATGTCCGCACATCGGTTTCAGATCGTGGCCAAGAGGCCACCCGCCTTTCAATCACGCAGCGTCAGCATGACCCGCTGGCGGTAATTGTCGCCAATCACGGCGAGGATAAGCAAAAGCCCAATCACGACCATTTGCAGGTAGGAGTTGATCCGCAATAGGTTCATGCCGTTCTGCACCAAAATAATAAATATTGCGCCCAGCACCACGTTGGGCAGCCGCCCGGTGCCGCCGAATAGACTAACACCGCCGATCACGCAGGCGGATATCGAAAGCAACGGGTAGTGCGTTCCGATGTTCGATTCGCCGCTTTCGAGCCGCGCGGTCAGCATGAGAGCGCAGAACGTGGTTATCGCCGCGCACACCACATATGCCAGGAACAGGTAGAGCCGCGTATTGATACCGGAAAGCTGAGATGCTTTCAGATTGCCGCCGAGGGCATAGAGATAGCGGCCCATCCGGGTCCAGTTGATAAAGAGGTACATCATGATGATGAAGCCGATGGTCAACCAGATGGGCACGGGAATCGAAAGGAATTTGCCGTATCCAAAGGTCGAGGCGAAAGCGGTCGGCATGCCGTAAATCGGCGTTCCGCCAGTGATGGTCAGTGCGAGACCGAAGACGATCGATGCCATGGCGAGTGTCATCATGAAAGGCGGCACGCGGAAGATCGCGACGCCGATGCCGTTGAATACGCCAACTAATGTGCCAGCCCCCATACCTGCCGCGCAGCCTAACGCAATGGCACCCCAACCTGGATCCATCATATCTCCCGACCAGGCGCCGACCATCACCATCGACGAAATAACCGAGGTTATGGCAAACATAACGCCGACCGATAAATCTAACCCGGCAGTTAGAAGAACAACCATCTGCGCCATGGCAACCATGGTCAAATAGGTTGCCTGCCGCAGCATACTGAGCATGTTTCTGCCTGATAAGAAATTGTCGGTGGAGAGCCAAAATATCAAGATTGCCATGACCAAGAACCAGGGAAGTACTCCGCCCTTTACGAATATAACCGCCGCTCTATGTTCAATTTTGGAAAGTAATGACTCTTCGCTTGGAGCGGTAACATTCGCCATGAAAGTTCTCCCGGATTCACAATTTATTCAGTTATGACCGTTCTCATGCGGATTTCTCAAAGAAATAGTTCAAGACAGACTCTTCGCTGATCTCCGACTTATCGAGTTCAGCGCGGACTACGCCGCGATACATGACATAGCTTCGGTGCGTGAGATGAAGTATCTCCGGTAGGTCCGAGGAAATTAACAATACCCCGGCTCCCGCCTCGCATAAATCCCTGACAAATTCGTAAATCGCCACGCGTGCGCCAACATCCACGCCAACGGTGGGTTCATCGAAAATGAAAAGGTCGACATCCCGTACCAGGCATTTCCCGACCATGACTTTTTGTTGATTACCGCCGGAGAAATGTTCCAGATCTCGTTCAATATTAGGCGGAGATAAATCAAGCCGTTCCGCTACTTGCCTAACTTCGCGCCGCTCATTCTTTTTCTTAAGAAAAAATTTGTTGGAAAATTTTGACAAAGCCAGCGAGGCGATCGTCACATTTTCCCGAACATTCTGTAACATCACCAGACCCTCAGCCCGGCGGTTGGACGGAAGATAGTATAATCCTCGATTGAGCATCGGTCTCGGGCCCAATTTGTTCAAGTGGGACTCGCGATCGTAAACGACCTCGCCTTTGAATGTGATTTTGCCCGCCAGGATTCGTTCAAGTCCGAAGCAGGCCCGCCCTATAGAGGATTTACCCGAACCTACCAGGCCGGCAATTCCCACCACTTCGCCGCGATGCACGTTGATCGACGCATTGTGAACCGCGTTGTCGCCGGAGATATTCAAATTCTCAATCGACAGCAACTCTTCGCCAGCCTGCCTTTTTATCTTCGGAAAAATTTGTTCGATGATGCGACCGGTCATCAACTCGACGAGCTTCTGATCGCTCGCCTTTTCCACCGGAATTGTGTCGATGAGCCGGCCGTCGCGGAGTACCGTGATGCGGTCGCCGATCCGCTTGATCTCGTTCATGCGGTGCGTGATATAGATGATGCCGATGCCCTGAGTCTTTAACTGTTCAATCAACTGAAACAGTCGCTGGGTTTCCTTTTCCGTGAGCGACGCCGTCGGTTCGTCAAAAATCATGATTGAGGGCTTGGTGCGAAACGCCTTGGCGATTTCGACCATTTGCTGCTCTGCGCGTGTCAGGTAAAGAACGATAGAATTGGCTTTCAGCGGGAAACCGAGCCGGTCGAGCGTTTCCCTCGCCTGTTTGCGCAACAACACCTTGTTCAAAAAGGGACCGCGCGTCAGTTCGGAACCAAGAAATAGATTGTCTTCAACGCTTAGTTCAGGAACCAAGGAAAATTCCTGGAAAACCGCGCTTACACCGAGATCGCGCGCCTGTTTCACCGACGTTAGCGAAACTTCCTGACCCTTAAATTGGATGGTGCCTGAGGATTGCCGATAAACCCCCGCGACCAGTTGAATGAGCGTGGATTTCCCAGCGCCGTTCTCGCCAAACAGCACATGCACTTCACCGCCCCGCACGTCAAAATTAACGTGGTCGAGCGCAAGTGTGCCGGGGAACTGTTTGGAAATGCTTTCAAGTTTAAGAATTACGTCCCCGGAGATTTGTGTCTCCGGGGACGCAGTTTTATCTGTCACGGATGTTTCAGGCACTTGAATCTGGCCTTCATCAGTTAGACTTTGCTTTTCGTGCTTCCAACGTCAGTCGACGCTAAAGGAAGGAACCCAGCCCTTGGGGGCCAAAGTAGTACTTGTGTCAAAGTCCTTGATGTTTGCAGGTGTCACAATAATGCCGATAGGCTGAGCGTGCTCAATTATACGGCCTGTGTCACCAAACTCCGGGCGACCACCCGTAGCATAGCCCTTACCCTCGAGAAGCCTTACGGCCTGATCGATAGAAATACGTGCCTGAATGATCATCTGATCAGTTGGCGCCATATCCATGCGGCCCTGCTGCAGGAACATGTGCATGCCTGGCGTATAGTAGTAGGATGCTAGTTTGACTTTTCCTGAGAGGTCGAGATCTCTGAGGGTTGCGATCGCGCTTTCAATCGCTGGGCCAACGCCAACAATATAATCAAGGGCAAGTACACCATCAAAGGTCTGGGACTGAATTACGTCTTCCACCAATTTGAGCTGGATCTCTTTACCGGTGTCGCCCCATTTAGTCTGGACGATTTCCACGTCGCTTCCTGCTACAGCATCATTACAGCCTTTATCTCCGCCGGTGGACCAACCTGCTCCTGGGGGTCCCGGAAACCAGGCAATTTTAACTTTTCCGCTACCTGCGGGATGCTGATCTGCTACCCATTTGCACGATGTATGCCCCATTGAATAGTAGCTCATAAGAGATTTCGCATCTACTGAGGTCTTAACACCGTTAATCAGATCGATGACAGGAATACCCTTGGCGCGAATTTCCTGAATTTGCTTGACATTACCGTCATTGGAGATTGCAGCCATAACGAGCGCGTCGGCACCGTTAGCGATGCAGTCCTCAATTTGAGAAATTTGCTTTTCGAGTTGAGTATACCCTCCGGCTTCCACCAAAGTGATCTTCTGCCCGAGACGTTTACCCTCTTCAATAATTCCATACGCTGCGCCAACCCAGTAAGAGTCTTTGAGGTGTGGAAAAGAAACGCAGATATGATGTTTTGCGTCAGCTTTTTCTAAGGCCGTGTACGTAACAATTTCGAGGCCTGCGCCCTGAGCAACGGCCCAGCATGCCTCATCACCGTTCGTGCAAGCCGGGTTATAAACCTGGATGTCTTGCGACCATGATTCCGCCTTTGCCTGGCTTGGAACCAGCGTGCTAAGTGCGAGCGCCAAACCTAAGGCGATCGCGGCCGATAGTGTCCATAATTTCATGAGTACCTCCCTTGATTAGAACTACCTAAGAGACAAAAACTTAGGGGTTTCTTACTTGGACTTTTGTTCCCGTCTATACCGGGCTGCCTCATTCAATCAAGCCAAAAGGAATTTGTCGAGGCGTAAATCAAATTTTTTGAGAGCATAGTGTTTGAGAGCATAGTGTTTGAGAGCATAGTGTTTGAGAGCATAGTGATAGATCAATCCCGATTAAGTATTTGGCGAGTTACACCGAGTTGCAAAACGGCAAGATAATTCCTTCGCTATCACAGACGAAGCGACAATGCAATAATGGGATACTTACTAGGGCTGCCCGGCCTGAGCCTCGCGAATCAAGCGCCGCAAACGGTTTGGACTGAGAGGCAACTCGTCAATCGTGATGCCGAGTGGGCGCAGGGCATCCTCAATCGCGGCAGCCAGCGCAGGTGGGGCGCCCATGCGTCCGCCTTCGCCGCCGCCCTTGATGCCATATTCAGTGAATGGCGAAGGCGTCACAACATGGCCGATTTTTATATCGTCCGGCGATTCGAGGACCGACGGCAGGAGATAGTCGGTAAACAGAACGTTCTGCAACTGGCCGGTTTCGTCGTAATGATAATGCTCCATAAGCGCGCTTCCGATTCCGTTCACCACGCCACCCCGGACATGCCCCTGCAAGGTCATCGGATTGACCATAGTGCCGCAATCGTGCACGCACGCGTAATTCAGGAATGATATTTGGCCCGTTTCGATATCGACTTCGATGACCGGGATATGACACATGTGGCCCATAATCGGATAGAAGATGCCCATGTGCGAATTATCTTTGGCTGGCAGGGTCGTGACCGGGTGGTCATAGACGTAACTCGCATCCAAGCCGCTCGTCAGGTCCATATCGGCGGGCAGATCGAGCCGGAAATAATGCGCCGTATTGGCAAGTTCCGCGATGGTCAGGCGCTTGTCAGGCGCGCCTTTGAGCGAGACCGCGCCATCTTTAATTTCAAGATCGGCAGTGTCCGCCTCCATTAGATGACCGGCGATGCGGAGAAGCTTTTTCTTGATTTTGTGCGAAGCGCCGACCACGGCACCTGCCACCATCACGGTAAAGCGGCTGCCGCCGGGTCCGGTGGAATTGAATCCTTGATCGGAATCAGAATACGTAACCTCAATGTCAGAGGGGTCGATGGTCAATTGCTCGGCTAGGATTTGCACGACCACCGTTTCCGGGCTGTTGCCCCAGAACGGAGAGTGCAGGGTTACGAAAGCCTTTCCAGTGGGGTCGATCTTGAGGGACACAGCGTCGGGTGAGCTGGTCCATTCTCCGCCAGGTTCCAGATTCCACATCCAAAACTCGGTGGTGCTAAACACGCTGCGCTCCTGGCAGGTGGCGACGCCGATGCCGACATAGCGGCCTTCTTTTCGCATCTCCGCCTGTTTTTCGCGCCACGCGTCGTATTCGGACAATTCGAGCGCGGCGTCGAGCACCGCCTCATAGTCTCCGCTGTCATACATGTTGCCGGTCGGGATCAAGTAGGGGAACTGATCGGGGGTGATAAAATTCTTGCGCCGAATGTCGACCACGTCCATGCCGAGTTCCGCCGCCGCGCCGTCGACCAGACGTTCGATAACGAAATTGGCGACCTCGGAACCAAAGCCGCGATAGGCGCCTTGCTGGCATTTGTTGGTCAGCACCGCCTCGAGCGCGACTTCGACGCTGTTGATCTGGTACGGGCCAACGCACTGCGAAAGCGCGTTGCCGTGCTGGCCGACACCAAACTGAAAATAGGCGCCGTAATCGTCGATGATGTGGGTTTTCAGACTCAGCAGCGTGCCGTCATCCTTGATGGCGAGCTTGGCGTAATATACCCGATCGGAACCGTGCGCGTCGCAACCGGTGGTGTTGTCGATGCGGTCTTCCATGAATTTGACCGGCCGCCCGGTGGCGCGCGCCAGCGTTGCCGCTAGCACGCAAGGCTTATGGCTGAACAGCTTGGCGCCGAAGCTGCCACCGGCGAGGGTGGGGACAATGTTCAGCTTGTGCGCTGGAACGCCGAGTGAATCGGCGATCATCCAGCCGCAGTAATTATACATCGAGGTGTTGGCGGTAATGGTGAACTTGCCGGTGCCCGGATCGAAGCTCGCCACAGCGCCGTGGGTTTCCATCGGCGTGCCGCCCGAGCGTGGCCAGCGGAGACGGCGCTCGATCACCCGATCGGCCTTGGCGAAATCCTCTTCCACGGGTCCGAAGGTAAAGGTGCGCGCGAGCGCCACATTGGTGTCGCCGCGATAGGGATGCAGTACGGCGTCGCCGGTCGAGCTTAGGGCTTCTTCGAGATCGACCACCGCCGGCAGGGGCTCATATTCGACTTCGACTAGATCGCAGGCGTCTTCCGCGATGTAGCGGGTTTCGGCGGCGACCGCCACGACGGCCTCACCGACATGGCGGACCTTTTCCTGGGCGATGCAATACTGATGAACCGGCGGGTTCGCCCAGCTCGGCAACGGGCCGGTGACTTCCGCCGCTTCCGCGCCGGTCATGACACACAGAACGCCGGGCAGTGCCTCGGCTTTGCTTTTATCGATGCGCAAGATTCGGGCGTGAGCATGCGGGCTTCGGAGGATGGCAGAATGGGCCATCTCCGGAAGATTGGTGTCATCGGCAAACATGCCGCGACCGACGAGGAGCCTCGGATCCTCGACCCGCTTCATGCTCTTGCCGATCCACTGATACGACTCGCGCGGTTTTTCGGTCTGCCGGCTCTCCGGGATATGGGCGTCCAACGTCATTGATCTGCTCCCCGCATTGTCGCGGCCGCCGATTCGACTGCCTCGACAATGGTTTGATAGCCCGTGCAGCGGCACAAATTACCCGACAGGGCTTCGCGAATTTCTGCTTTGTTTGCATCGGGATTCTCACGCAATAGCTCGAGCGCCGTCATCAGCATACCCGGCGTGCAGAAGCCGCATTGCAGGCCGTGCTTCTCCCAAAA
>JAPYQV010000562.1 GCA_029937205.1 Alphaproteobacteria bacterium | reverse complement strand
GATGCGGATTACCGTAAATTATTGATCCGCTCCCTCGGTGCGGAAGTGATTGCCAGCGCTTTCGCGCGTGCCACCGACTAACGCGCTGAATTAGGAGAGAAGACATGAAGACAACGGTAAATATCACCATCAATGGCGAAAGCTATGAGGAGACCATCCCGAACCGCATGCTGTTGGTGGATTTCATCCGTGACGTGGCGGTGCAGACGGGCACCCATATCGGCTGCACCTATGAAGGAGTATGCGGCGCCTGCACGATCCAGCTTGACGGCGAGGCGGTAAAATCCTGCCTGATGCTAGCGGTGCAGGCCGACGGCCATGAGATCACCACGGTCGAAGGCCTGGCGGTGGACGGCCAATTGACACCATTACAAATCGCCTTCAACGAGCATCACGCGCTGCAATGCGGCTATTGCACGCCGGGCATTCTGATCAACATGGACGAGTTCCTGAAGAAGAACCCGAACCCGACGGATGATGAAATCCGCCACGGTCTGGTCGGCAATCTCTGTCGCTGCACCGGCTACGCCCATATCGTCGAGGCCGTCAAAGACGCGGCGACGAAATTGGCTTAGTCACAACCAACAAAGTTCAAGTTTTGAATTTAAGCAATTCATAGGGAGCGGCACGCATGAGTGCAGACAAAAAAGGCGCCTGGGTCGGCGCAAAATTCAACCGTAAGGAAGATCACCGCCTGACAACCGGCAAGGGACGCTATCTTGCGGATTTGAGCATGCCCGGCATGCTGCATTTGACGTTTGTCCGAAGTGAGCGGGCGCACGCCACGATCAACAGCATCGACACGAGCGAGGCCATGGCCCTGCCCGGCGTGGTCGCCATCGTCACCGGTGAGGACATCAAAGAGAAAATTTTACCGATGCCGCAACCTGTCGTTCAGCCCGGGTTGCCGGCCAAGTTTCCCAAGCATTGGCCGCTCGCGGTCGGCAAGGTGAAATTCCACGGCGAGCCCATCGCGGCGGTCGTGACGCGCGACAAATATGTCGGCGCCGACGCGGCTGAATTGATCGTGGTAGATTACACAGACCTTCCCTATGTCGGCGATATGGAAAGTGCGCTGGAGAGCGATTCTCCCATCGTGCATGAGGGCTGGGACGACAATCTTATTTTCGAAATGGACTTCACCGGCGGCGATACGGAGGAAAGCCAGGCGCAAAATGCCGCCGAAGTTGAAGAAATCATGCAGACCGCCGATATCGTGGTGAAGAAGCGCTTCCGCGTTCAGCGTTGCGGCGTGACCCCGATGGAGACCCGCGGCGTGTTGGCGAGTTGGGACGAATCGGATGGTTTGATTGCCCACATCACCACACAGCGGCCGCACATCGACCGTCTGGCGCTTTCCGATATTCTCGAAATTCCGAGCGAAAAAATGCGCATTGTCGCGCCGCGCGACCAAGGCGGCGGCTTCGGCGTTAAAGCGCCTTTTTACCGCGAACCCATTCTTGTTTGTTACTTGGCAAAGGCTTTGGGCCGCCCGATCAAATGGGTGGAATCGCGCCAAGAACATTTGATGGTCGTCAGCCAGGAGCGCGACCAGATTAACGACCTCGAAGTTGCCGCGACCAAGGACGGCAAACTAATTGCCATCCGCAATCGCGGCATCGCCGACTGCGGCGATGGTTGCCAGGGTGTCTATTGGGGCTTTGTCATGCCGTTCCTCGGCGCGGTGGAATTGCCCAACGGCTACACTTGGGAAAAAGGCGATGTGAAGGTCAAGGTCGCGATAACGAACAAATCCTGCCTCTCGCCGGCCCGCGCCTTTGGCGAATTCCCGACGCGCTTCGCCATGGAGCGCGCCGTCGACATGGTTGCCAATCGCTGCGGCATGGAACCGGCGGAATTGCGGCGCAAAAACCTGATCCCCGAGCTGCCTTACACCTCGGTCTGCGGTGAATATATGGACAGCGGCGACTTCGTGAAAGTATTTGACAATCTGCTGGTGGAGGCCGATCTCCCGACCTTCCGCAAGCAGCAGGAAGAAGCGCGCAAGGAAGGCCGCTATATCGGCATCGGGTTTGGACTCGGTGTTGAGCTATCCGGCGTCTCGTCCGAGCTTATGGTGCCAATGGAAAATCAGCCCGGCTACGGCGCGGCGACGATCCGTCTCGACGCACGCGGCAAAGTCCAAATCTTCGAAGGTGACGCGCCGCAGGGACAGGGCCATGAAACAACTGCGGCTCAGGCAGTCGCACACGCCTTCGG
>JAPYQV010000561.1 GCA_029937205.1 Alphaproteobacteria bacterium | reverse complement strand
GCCTTTTGGCGGGTTGGCCGGGAGAACGAAGCCCGTTTTCAGTGGGAACGCTCGCTGCAGTTCGATCCGGACGAAGAAGACATCGAGACGATCAAGGAAAAGATCGAATCGGGTTTAAGCGATATCTGACCAATCGCCCGCTTCGGGAACCGCCTCTAATTTTTGACCCTGCGCCGGCGCAGCCTAGCCACATGTTGCGCGCTATGCCTGATCTCCGGCACACTAGGCGGCAGTGACCGAAGCCCTCGAAATTCCCGTTGTAATGATCGTCTTCAACCGCGCTGACCGGGCGCGTGCGGTGTTTGAGCGCGTGCGCGCGGCCAAACCGCGAAAGCTCTATGTCGTTGCCGACGGGCCACGCGCGGGCATCGCTGCCGACCCCGATTCGTGTGCGGCGGCGCGCGAAATTGTCGACGAAGTCGATTGGGACTGCGAAGTGGTGCGCGACTTTTCGGAAACCAATCTCGGCTGCGGCGGACGAATTCTGAGTGGGTTGGACCGGGTATTTGCTGAAAACGAATCGGCCATCGTCATCGAAGACGATTGCCTGCCGGACCCGAGTTTCTTCGGCTACTGCGCTGACGCGCTCGAACACCACGCCAATGACGACCAGATCTTTGCCGTTACCGGTGCGAAATATCCGTGTGAGCCGCGAACAGCGCCCAATAGTTACCGCTTCACTCGCATGTTCAATGGCTGGGGCTGGGCTGGGTGGCGGAGGTCGTGGCAATCGGTCGATTGGGACATGGCAGATTACCCCGCGTTTCGGGACGCACGCGTTATGGATAAAAAGGCGCGCTCGAAGTTAGAGGCCGAATTTTTTATGAACGGGTTTGAAAAGGGCTACACCCGCGAGATCGAACGCTGGGATTGGGCGGTGATGTTTTCCGCCTATCAGCACCAGCAATATTTTCTCACGCCCGACCGCAACCTCATCTCCAACACCGGCTGGGGCGAAGACGCGACACAAAGCAAACAGGTCGGGCATATTCTTGGCAATCTGCCGACTTATGATATGCCACTGCCGCTCCGCCACCCGGGAGATGTGATCGAAGACATTGAGAATGACAAAAGGATTTACTGGATGGTCGGACCGCTGACCGGGCCGCGGTTTGGCCGCAGCATCAAGAAGCGCCGCCGGCAAATGCGCGCAAAGGCATACTTGCGCGACTATGCCTCGGCGGCGATGACGTCATGAGCAAACGTGTCGCAAGAGGGCTGCGCGGTATCGTCCGCGGACTGACCAGCGTGATGTCGCCCTGGCGTCAAAGCCTCACGTTGGCACTTCTCTCTGAATATCTCTATCAGCGCCATTCGGTTGAAACGAAGTACGGCAAGCTCACGTTCGTTTGTCCGTCCTATCATGCGGTGCTTTATCCACGCGAGTTTTTCACCCGCGAGACCGACACGCTCGAATGGATCGATTCGTTTGAATCAAATTCGGTGTTTTGGGACGTCGGTGCGAACGTCGGCATCTACGCGCTTTATGCCGGCCTTAGCGGCAAGTCGGAGGTGGTCGCGTTTGAGCCGACGGCGAGCACCTTTGCAACACTGATCGACAACATCAATGAGAACAACCTGACTGACATCGTTCGCGGTTATCCGATTGCGGTTGCAGAAGCGCTCTCGCTCGACATGCTGAACATGGAAAACGCGACCTCCGGCTCGGTCAGTCATTCGTTTGGCGATACGCCGACGTTCATTGGTCGCGAGTTGGAGACGCAGGTGCGGCAATCGACGATGGGCTATTCAATTGATTCGCTGATCGAGACATTTGGATTTGCGCCGCCCGATTACGTCAAAATTGATGTCGACGGTATCGAGCCGCGGATTATCGAGGGGGCAGGCAAGACTTTTTCCTCAGGCGGCGTCCGTGAGGTTCTGATAGAAGTTGAAGGCGAGCCGCGATCGACAAGCAATCTCGCCATGTTTGAAACTATGAAGGGTTACGGATTTACCGAGCACAATTACGACTTTGACGCGGTCCGTGACGTGAAGACAGCAAACGTCATTTTCAAGCGCAGTTAGGGACTTTCGCTCGGTGAAGGCCGGCTTCCGGCGCGGTTGACGCTCCGGCTTTCCGCGTTCATAAGTGCGCTCGAAGGAAATGCCCGACTGAGCACTAATATCTTCCTGCTCTCATTTCTTCTTAAGATATCTTTTATAGGTTGAATCCCATTGTGATTACTCCTTTGTAGGAAATATTGTTGGTCCGAAGCGGGCCATGAG
>JAPYQV010000560.1 GCA_029937205.1 Alphaproteobacteria bacterium | reverse complement strand
ATGTCGGGGGAGATATTCGTAAATTGCGGCCCGCAATGAAATGCGTCACTAACGCCGACTGTTCTCGCGTTGATGTCCTATTGTTCGGAGAAGTGCATCTGTTTTCGAGGACGACAACTACAGTCGGCGCCCAATTTTTTCTCCCGCCACAATATCGCCCACTTCTAGCCCAAATGGCGCCCTCATTCCCACATAACGTGCACGCTCAGGATTGGATGGGAGAAGGAATGGCCTACCGCATGACACGCCACGGTGAGAAACGCGCCCAGCAACGAGGCATTAAATTTGAAGCGATCAAATTCATAATCGAGAATGCGGATATCCGGCGGCACGCTGGTGACGGGCGCCGCGAACTTGGGATCAGCCGCAGACGACTTGCGGTGCTCCGCCGGAAAGGTTCACCCGCAACACTCATTGAACGCACCGATGGAAAACGAATAATTGCGTTTGAAGAGTCCGGCGTAACAGTTGTGGTCACCACTTATCCTTTGCACTAATCCCCTCGTTTTCCCGAAATCCCGGGTTGGCGACGGCAGGCCAACAGGCGGAGATCCTTATGCAATCATTTATGAATCAGTACCTTGGCGCCGACGACATCACATACGGGCGCGACGACAATGCGTTCTCGAATTCATCGATCAGGCATGATGATCTAAGTAAGAATCGGCGGATATCGGGGCCAGATGCCAAAACTCCGGTGAAACGCAAATTTCGATCACGAATCTTGAAGGCGCTAATTCTGCCGGCGTTCGGCCTTGCGCTTGTTGCTTCGATTGATGCGCTCCCAGTCGCTGCCGAAAAATTTGTGACCGCAGCCACATCCGTTGGTCAGGGCGACTACCAATTGGCATACGAAGAATGGCTGCCACTTGCGAACGCCGGAGACGTAACCGCTCAGTATCAACTTGGAACGCTGTATGAAGCCGGAAGAGGCGTTGCTCAAGATTATTCGGAGGCAGCTAAATGGTTCATGAAGGCCGCAGAACAGGGAGACGGCTGGGCGCAACACCATCTGTCGATGATGTACAAGAATGGCCGTGGTGTTTCGAGAAACGAGGAGCAGTCGGTCCGGTGGCTCAAACTTGCTGCCGAACAAGGAATTGCAAAGTCGCAACACAATCTCGGCGTTCGGTTTAACGATGGGCAGGGTGTCCAGCGCAATGAGTCGGCTGCCGCGGATTGGTTCGAGCGTGCCGCGATCCAGGGATTAGCTAAATCGCAATTTAACCTCGGCAAGATCTACCAGCTTGGTAGGGGCGGCAGGAAACTGGATCTTCTAAAGGCATATTTTTGGTATGACCGGGCCGCCGCGCAAAACCTGCCGCTTGCAATGGTCGCCGTCGGGAATGTTCATTATTTCGGCGCGGGCGTCCCAGTAAATAAGGCACTCGCCGTCGAGTGGTACACCAAAGCAGCAGAACTGGGCCAAGCAGAGGGCCAATTCGCGCTCGCTGTGAACCTATCAAATGGCACCGGCGTGCAAGAAAACGATAAGCTTGCGCTTCATTGGCTTCAGGTAGCGTCGAACCAGGGGCATGTCGCGGCACAATACAATCTCGCTCTTCAGTATGGTAATGGTGAAGGAACTGCCATAGACGAGGCCCTGGCCGTTCACTGGCTTTGGGCGGCAGCGAAAAACAATCATGCTGAAGCCCAGTTTCGTCTTGGCCGGGTTTATGAGACAGGCATTGGTGTTCTCAAAAACATGATTGTTGCCGTTCGCTGGTATCGACAAGCAGCCATTCAGCGCCATCCGGACGCAATCGTTCGGGTCTCGAAAGACGACATTGGTGACATTGAGTCCCGAGACACAACTCTGAATTACAGCGCGCGACAGGCTGAGCAATTCGAGATCACACGACAGCTCACTAAAGACGGAGACCTCGAAAAGGCCTTCAGATTAATGAAAAGCCTCGCGGAAGGTGGTTATGTTCCTGCCGAACACATGCTGGGAATTTTCTATCTCACGGGAAACGGGGTGACTAAAAATGCCTCGGAGGCAATCACATGGTTGAAAGTTGCTATCAAACAAGGTTTTGCAGACGCCCAATATGATTTTGCAATGTTGTCGCACGAAGGCACGGTCATCCCCCAAAATTATACCGACGCTAGGACCTGGCTAGTTGAGGCAGCAGTGCAAGGAAAATCGTAAGCACAATCCAAACTTGGCCATTACTATTTTTTTTGTACGGTTGTCGAAGTTGACTATTTTATTGCGAGGGATTTGCTG
>JAPYQV010000559.1 GCA_029937205.1 Alphaproteobacteria bacterium | reverse complement strand
GGTACGGAGACAGAGGGGACGCCGGGCGATCCTTTTTCGGGATCGCTGGCGTTGGTGTTTTCGTAGCTGGAGATTTCGATGGGTGGGACGAACGAGACAGGGTCCGAATCGATCAAGAACACAGCCCTGCATGACAGCCATGTAGCGCTCGGCGCCAAGATGGTGCCCTTCACCGGCTATGCCCTGCCGCTGCAATACCCGAGCGGAATTCTAAAAGAACATTCTCATACCCGGGATAGCGCTTCCCTCTTTGATGTCAGCCATATGGGCCAGATCAGCATTTGGGGCGAAGGTGCGGCGCATGCCCTCGAATGGCTCGTGCCGGGCGATATCATCGGTCTGGCACCCGGATCGCTGCGCTACACCCAATTCACCAATGAGGACGGCGGTATCCTGGACGACCTGATGGTTACCAAGGCCGAAGGGCGCTTGCTCCTGGTGGTCAACGCGGCTTGCAAGGAGGCCGATCTGGCGCTGCTCGAAGCGGGATTTCGTGGCGCGGTCGATGTCGCCATGCATGACGACAAGGCATTGATCGCCCTTCAGGGCCCGGCGGCGGCGGCCGTATTAGCGCGCCACGCACCGGCGTCGGCGGCGTTGAAATTCATGTCCGCCGGGGCGATGAAAGTGGCCGGCGCGGACGCCATCGTCTCGCGCTCCGGCTACACCGGCGAGGACGGCTTCGAGATTTCGCTCTACGGCGAGGATGCGCGCCATGTGTGGGACGTTCTTTTGGCGGCACCCGAAGTCGCGCCAGCCGGCCTGGGCGCGCGGGATTCGCTCCGTCTGGAGGCCGGGCTTTGCCTCTATGGCCATGACATCGATAAGACCACATCCCCGATGGAAGCCGGCCTCTTATGGTCGATCGGCAAACGGCGGCGCGAAGAGGGCGGCTTCCCGGGCACCGAGAGAATCCAAGCTGAAATCACCGGCGGTCCCAAGCGCCGCCGGGTCGGCATACTGCCCGAGGGCCGGGCGCCGGCGCGGGAAAATACCGAAATCCTCGGCGCCGGCGATGAACCGATCGGCAGGATCACCAGCGGCGGTTTCGGGCCGACCGTCGGCGGCCCGGTGGCCATGGGTTATGTGAATTCGGCCCATGCCAAAACCGGCACCGCCGTCGGGCTTATGGTACGGGGCAAGAAGATCCCGGCCAGCATCGTCAAAATGCCGTTTACGGAACACAGATATCACAAAGACTAAGGGACAGGGGAAGCCATGAGCGATCTTAAGTTCAGCAAAGAACATGAATGGGTCGATGTCGAGGACGGCATCGCAACGGTCGGGATATCCGATTACGCCCAGGAGCAATTGGGTGATGTGGTTTATATCGAACTGCCTGAAGTCGGCCAGAAAATCGCCCGCGACGGCCAGGCCGCTGTGGTCGAATCGGTGAAGGCGGCGAGCGAGATTTATGCGCCCGCCAGCGGCGAGGTGACCGAAATCAACGGCGCGCTGGAGGATGAGCCTGGGCTGGTCAACGGCGACCCGACCGGCGGCGGCTGGTTTTTCAAGCTCAAACTCGACGATGAATCTGAGCTCGCGACGTTGATGGATGCGGATGCCTACCAGGAATATGTCGAGGAACTCGGCTGAGAATACGGAGAGAAATGATGACCGTTGGCAAGCTCGATTTAACCGCTCTCGAAGCCAGGGACGCGTTCATTCACCGCCATATCGGACCGAGCGAAGCGGATATCGCCGACATGCTCGACGATCTCGGGCTCGACTCCCTCGACGCCCTGATGGATCAGGCGGTGCCGCAAGCCATCCGCGCCGAATTTCCGGGTAGCCTCGCGGGCGCGCGCAGCGAACAGGATGTGCTGGGCGAGTTGGCCGGCCTCGCAGCGCGCAACAAGCTCGCCAAATCCATGATCGGCATGGGCTATTACGACACCCACACGCCGCCGGTGATCCTGCGCAATCTGCTTGAGAATCCGGGCTGGTACACTGCCTACACGCCCTATCAGCCGGAAATTTCCCAGGGCCGCCTGGAAGCGTTGCTCGTCTTTCAAACCATGGTGATGGACTTAACCGGCATGGAGTGCGCCAACGCATCCCTGCTCGATGAAGCGACAGCCGCCGCCGAGGCCGCCAATATGAGCCGGGCGCTGGTGAAGAAGCTCGGCGAGCGCTATTTCGTGTCAGAGCATTGCCATCCGCAGACCATCGCCGTGATGCGCACCCGCGCCGAAATGGCCGGCATCGAGATTTTCGTTGGCGATCACGCCACGGCCCTCGAT
>JAPYQV010000558.1 GCA_029937205.1 Alphaproteobacteria bacterium | reverse complement strand
GATTTGGCATGACGCATTAAGTAAAGTGTTTTCATTTTCCGATTTGCGATTTGGTTTTAGATATTGGATTACTCGTTCAACCTTTCAACAAATTCTTGACCTCGCCGGACATGGGCACCCTTATTCCCGCCCGATATAGTTCGTGGTTCTCCTCGATTTCGTCCATGTCTCACCGATAATGAGTCCAATCTTAGGTATAAGTTTTAGCTCAGCAATTGGACCGCCTGTTGAACAAACGGCATGTTCGCCAGCATGGACCGCTCACCCTCAGCGATGGCCTCTTTGGCGCGATCAAATTCAAGTAACCCAATATGGCCGACCAATGGCAATACATGTACGTCGGGCGGATCACCGGCAAAGCGGCTACGACTCAATCTGTCCTGAATAATGTTGAGCGCGCCGATCATGACATTGACTGTGCTTGGCCGACTTCGGGAATGGCCAAATATTTGTCGCATCAGGAGGTTGGTGGGGTTCACCGAGGTGTGCTGTTGGGGTGCGTTTTTCGTTTGAGTAAGGTCCGAGCCACTGCCCTCTTCACCACCATTGCCGTTTGTGTAGCCACTTACTTGGGCTCGCCCGGCGATGTCGGCGTTTAAATTAACCGCAATCACCACATGGGCACCGAGGGCACGGCACACCGAAACCGGCACCGGATTGACCAAAGCCCCATCCACCAGCCAACGGCCTTCGCGTTTGACCGGACTGAACACGCCCGGTAGCGCATAGGAGGCGCGAATTGCACTTTCCAAGCGGCCGTCCTGAAGCCAAACTTCATGGCCCGTAGCTAAATCTGTCGCGATCGCAGCAAAGGGCCGGTCGAGGTCTTCGATATTGGTGTCTCCGAGACTTTCCTTATACAGAGATTCGAACCGCTTGCCGCCAATTAGGCCACCCCCGGTGAATCTCAAATCCAGATATTTCATCAAGCCGCGTTTCGTCAGGCCACACGCCCAATCTTCCAGGGTGTCCAAGTGTCCCGACAAATAGGCCCCGCCAACCAGCGCGCCAATCGACGTCCCGCAGATGATGTCGGGCTCGATCCCTTCTTGGCGAAGGGCGCGCAGCACGCCGATGTGGGTCCAGCCGCGGGCAACGCCACTGCCCAGCGCAAGGCCAATTTTGGGTTTGTTCATACTTCTGTCCTGAGGGGTATTCGAGGCTCAATACAGAAACTGGGTTTCGAACACATTTTCGATCACATGTGGTCAAGAACCATAATTACGTAAGTGCTGCAGTTTCCTCTATATGCAAAAATACCTACTAAATATTGCTGCAAAGTGAATATCCTTATAGCAACACGGTGTAAATACTCATTGGGGAGAAGGGTGTGCGTGATTTAACCGGAAAAGTAGCTTGGATTACCGGGGCGGGGTCAGGAATTGGCGAATCAGCTGCACTGAAGCTAGCGGCAGCCGGTATGAAAGTAGTTCTATCGGGCCGACGCGCCCAACTGCTGACACCTTTGGCTGACCGCATCAACAGCATGGGTGGTGAAGCCGTTGTCGAACCTCTGGACATTGCGGACCAGCCGGCAGTTGCCGCAGTTGTGGCAGGCATTGAAGCTAATTATTGCCGGTTAGACATATTGGTGAACAGTGCCGGCATCAATATCAAAGAACGAACGTGGAAGGATCTTACCCCGGAAAAATGGGATCAGGTTATCGGCATCGATTTGGACGGCGCGTTTTACTGTACCCATGCGGTGCTTCCCATGATGAGGGCGCAGAAAGACGGATTGATCATCCAGATATCGTCATGGGCGGGGCGCTTCAATGAGTATTTGACGGGCGCGGCCTACAATGCGGCGAAGCATGCGCAAGTTTCCATGACAGCGACGTTGAACCGGGAAGAGTTTGCCAACGGTATCCGCGGTTGCTCAATATGCCCGGGCGAAGTTGCGACACCAATTTTGGATAATCGGCCGGTGCCCGTCACCGATGAAGAAAAGGCGCTTATGCTTCAGTCCAATGATTTGGGAGAGACGATTTTGTTTGTCGCCCAGATGGATCCTCGTGTCTGCGTGAACGAAATACTGATCAGCCCGACGCACAACCGTTTGTATTTCAGCCCCGGCGCCTTGTCCCCCGCGCCCGACTAGGTGCGACTCGGGGATTTTGAATGCGGTATCCCGAAATTCATCGATTATTATTTCTATCAGGAGCAGCTTTGCCCATATAAATGGTCCGATTTGCTATCCTAATCGGTACATCCCCCGTGCATTGCCCGCAGCCGGAGTAAAAT
>JAPYQV010000557.1 GCA_029937205.1 Alphaproteobacteria bacterium | reverse complement strand
GGCCGACCTCAAACAAGAGAAAAACCGCAGCCTCGACATGACCCGGCTCGGCGAAATTCTCAATGGCGAATGCGGCGAGGGCGTCTCGAACGGTTTGGCCGAGGGTCCGCCGGTGAAGGGCCTGCTGGTGTGGGGCACCAACCCGGCGGTGGTGCTGCCCGAATCGGCAAAGATCCGCCGCGGCCTGGCGCGCGAGGATCTCTTTACCGTGGTGCTCGAGCATTTCATGACCGATACAGCGCGCTACGCCGATATCATCCTGCCGTCGACCACCCAGTTGGAGCATTTCGATGTGGTGTCGCCGTGGGGCCATTTTTATATGATGGCCAACAACCCGGCCATGGCGCCCGAGGGCGAGAGCAAATCGCACGGCGAGATCATGCGCCTGGTGGCGCGCCGCATGGGCCTCAACCACCCGGCGCTGCAGGAAAGCGATGAGGAAATCGCCGCCGCCGGCCTGCCGCCTGAACTGCCGTTGGAAGCGTTGAAGGCCGAGGGCTGGCGCAAACATGCCCCGGCACCGGCCGGCATTCCAGCGCCCGACAAGCGTATCTCGCTGGCCGGCTATCCCGCCCCCGAAACGCTTCCCTCTGCCGAGAACGGGGAGACAAATTCACTACAATTACTGACGCCCAAAGCACACTATTTCCTCAACTCCAGCTTCGCCAATATGGCACGCCAGCAAAAGGCCGAGGGCCGCCCGACACTGGAGATGAACAGCCGCGATGCGGCTGAGCGCAACCTTGCCGACGGCCAACGCATCATCATCCGCAACAGCCAGGGCACGCTCCGTACCGATCTCATCGTCACGGAGAATATCCGCCCCGGCACGGTGTCGCTGCCCGGCAAATGGTGGTCTTCATTGGATAACGGTGATGCCGAAGGACCGGAGAATGGCGACGCCGTGGGCAATATGCTGGTGCCTTCCGCCTGGTCGCTGACCGGTCAGCCCGCCTATAACGATGTGTTCGTTCAAGTGGAAAGTGCGTGAAAAGTCAACACACTGTAATTAAACGATAAAATTGGTATTGTTTTGTAATATACCAGGTATTGTGTTGTGTCATGCTGGCGCACCACAATATAACACGTGATATCCACCGCGAAAATTTTTCGAGCGTACAAGCGAGACTCTCCCGATGACCAACAACAGCGATCCCGCCCTGTCAGATCCCCTGTCAGATCCCCTGTCAGACCAATGCCTGACGGATGCGCATTTCCCCGAACTCCCCGGCTTCTACCGTGGCAAGGTGCGCGATACCTACCACCTGCCCGACGGCCGCCAGGTGATGATCGCGACCGACCGCCAATCGGCCTTCGACAAGGTCTTGGCGGCGGTGCCGCACAAGGGCCAGGTGCTCAACCAGACGGCTAAATTCTGGTTCGAGGCGACGGCGGATATCTGCCCCAACCATGTGCTGTCCTATCCCGACCCCAATGTGGTCATCGCCAAACATCTCGAGATGATGCCGATCGAGATGATCGTGCGCGACTATATGACCGGCTCGACCGAAACCTCGATCTGGACCATGTACCAGCGCGGCGAACGCCTGCTCTACGGCCACCAGTTCGCCGACGGCTTGGTGAAAAACCAAAAACTGCCCGAAACCATCCTCACCCCGACCACCAAGGGCGAGCGCGACGCGCCGATCACGGCAACGGAAATCGTCGCCGAAAAACTCCTCACCCAGGAACACTGGGACGCGGTGGCGGAGATCAGCTTCAAACTGTTCGCTCGCGGTCGCGAGATCGCGGCGAAGCAAGGCCTGATCCTGGTCGACACCAAGTATGAATTCGGCTTTGACCCGGACGGAAAAATCACCGTCGCCGACGAGCTGCACACGCCCGATTCAAGCCGCTTATGGAAATCCGAAAGCTATGCCGAGCGCATCAAAGCCGGCCAGGAACCCGAAGGCCTCGATAAGGAATTCCTCCGCCTCTGGGTGCGCGAACGCTGCGACCCCTACAACGAGCCGGTGCCGAACATCCCAGACGAGACCTTGCGCGAATTCTCGAGCAAATATGTCGCGCTTTATGAGGCGGTTACGGGGCAGGCGTTTGAATATACGGCAGACGGCGCCTCGGTCCGCGAGCGCATTCGTGCTAATTTGGCGAATGCACTGCCGGAATATTTTGACTAGATCGCTTCGATGGCGTCCATGTCCGTGACGTAGACTTCAGTGATTACTGATCAGCCCCAATTGATTGGTCCAACCTTATAGTTAGTCGAGGAGGATCAAGAGATGGGAA